>CANPVW010000315.1 GCA_947581745.1 Candidatus Benthicola azotiphorus | reverse complement strand
CGACGCGCTCGCCGGATTCCGTGAGCGAACGGAGGACCCCGGACGACCGGTGGACTGGTTCAACCTCGGGTCGGGCCTCCTGCTGTCCGGGGACTGGGAAGGCGCGCTCGAGCCGACGCAGAAGGCAGTCGACACGGACAACGAGGACCTGGAGAGGGCCGCCACGTTCAACCTGGCCCTGGCCCGGGCACTAGCCGGAAGGCCGCCCGCGCTCGGTGGCGAGCTGCCGTTCGAGGAGCGCCGGCCGCTGCTCGAGCAGGCGTGGGATGGATTCCGCTGGGTGGTTCGCCAGGATCCGGCCGCCGAGGACGCGCGCTGGAACCTGGAGCTGGTGGGACGCTGGCTGGAGCAGGAGGACGAGCCGCAGGACGGTGGGGGCGGCGGGGGGGGCGGGGCGGCGAATGCGGATCAGCAGAACGCTCCCTCCACTCGCGAGCTGTCTCCCGAAGAGGCGCTCGATCTGCTGGACATGGCCGCGGAACAGGAACAGGACGTTCAGGGCCGCCGCCTGGAACGCAATCGCTCCCGTGACCCGGTGGTCGGAAAGAACTGGTAGGCCGCGGCGGCGGGCGCCGCCTCAAGTCGCCGGTTCCGTGTCCTCGATGAGCGGCACGAAGCGGACGCCCTCCAGCTCTTCCTGCTCGATCCCGGCCCCCTTCTTCCAGAGGCGGCGGACGATCTGCAGCCTGTCGTCTCCGACCGGGGCCACCAGGATGCCCTCGTCGTCCAGCTGCTCGATCAGCGCGGCAGGGACGGCCGGAGCGGCCGCCGTGACGAGGATGCGATCGAACGGCGCCTCTTCCGGCCATCCACGGCTTCCGTCCCCGAGCCGCAGGCGGACGTCGCCGAACCCGGTCTCGCCCAGCGTCCGGGCCGCGCGGCGGTGGAGCTCCTCGACCCTCTCTACGCTGAAGACGGAGGTCCCGCAGGCGGCCAGGACGGCGGCCTGGTATCCCGATCCGGTCCCCACCTCGAGAACTCGCAGTCCGGGCTCGAGGCGGAGCGCCTCGGTCATCATCGCCACGACGTAGGGCTGCGAGATCGTGGCGCCGAGCCCGATCGGAAGAGCGCAGTCCGCGTAGGCGGCGGACGCCTGCGTGTCGGGCACGAACAGGTGCCGCGGCACGAGAGCCATGGCCCGGAGCACCGTGTCGTCGCTGATGCCACGCCGGCGGATCTGCCGGTCCACCATCTCCCGCCGCCGCCGTTCGAGGCCGCGCGCGCTTCGAGATCCCCTGGTCACTCGCGGAAACTGGCGCGCCCATCCCGTTGCCGCAAAGGTCTGCCGCCGTCTAGCTTCCCTGCATGAACACCCCCGCGTCCGAGCGGGTCCGACTGACCCAGTATTCGCACGGCGCCGGCTGAGCCTGCAAGCTGGGTCCGGAGGACCTGAGGAAGATCCTGGCCGTGCTGCCGCCGGCCGACGACGAGAACCTGCTCGTGGGTCTCGAGTCGCCGGACGACGCCGCCGTGTATTCGCTCGGCGGGGGACGCCTGCTCGTCGCGAGCGTCGACTTCTTCACGCCCGTGGTGGACGACCCCGAGGACTTCGGGGCGATCGCGGCGGCCAACGCCTTGAGCGATCTGTACGCGATGGGCGCGACGCCGGCTTTCGCTCTCAGCGTTCTGGCGGTGCCTGCGGCCACGCTCTCGACCGAGGTTGCAGCGGGGATCCTGCGTGGGGCGGCCGCCACGTGCGAGGAGGCCGGAATCGTGATCGCCGGGGGGCATTCGATTGATGACGACGAGCCCAAGTTCGGTCTCGTGGCGATCGGTTTCGCGGAGGCCGGACGTATATACCGGAAGACGGGCGCCCGTCCGGATGACGCGATCGTCCTCGGGAAGGCGCTCGGGACGGGGATCGTCGCGACGGCGATCAAGCGGGACGCGGCCGACGATCCGACGGTGCGAGCGGCCGTTCGATCGATGCGGCAGCTGAACCGTGAAGCCGTCGTCCTGCTCCAGGGACACGACGTGCACTCGCTGACCGACGTGACCGGGTTCGGACTGCTCGGGCACCTGCGCGAGGTGTGCGTGGCCTCGGAGGTGTCGGCGCGTGTGTTCGCTTCCGCGCCCCGCATCCTTCCGGAAGCGCTGGAGCTGGCGGAGGCCGGGTTCGTTCCCGGGGGAACCCAGCGGAACCGGGACTCCGTAGAGCCCGTGACGGGCTGGGAGCCCGGCATCGCGGAGGCGGATCGCATCCTGCTGTGCGACGCTCAGACTTCCGGCGGGTTGCTGGCCTTCGTGCCCCGACACGAGGCCTCGGAGCTGGCCGCGGAGTGGGAAGCGGCCGGATACGCCGCGTCCGTCGTCGGGTTCATCGAGGAGCCCACGAAACCGATGTTGATCGTGGAGGAGTGAAGAGCGATGAGCGATACCGTCGGCGACGGAGTGTTCACCCCCGATCCGGGCTTTCCGAACCTGATCGTCACGCGCCACCCGCTGCTCCGCCACAAGGTGACGCTGCTTCGCAAGCGCGACACGCCGAAGAAGATCTTCAAGGAGCTGGTCGATGAGATCGCGATGCTCCTGGCCTACGAGGTGACCTCCGACCTCGGCACGGAGACCGTGCGCGTGGAGACTCCGCTCGAATCGACGACGGGAGACATCGTGCTGGGAGAGCGTCTCACGCTGGTGCCGATCCTGAGGGCCGGCCTCGGCATGGTGGACGGAGTGCTCGACCTGATTCCGACGATGCGGGTGGGGCACATCGGACTGCAGCGCGACCACGACACGCTGGAGCCGATCGACTACTACTTCAAGATCCCGCTGCCGCTGCAGGACAGCGTCTTCATCGTGGCCGACCCGATGCTGGCAACCGGCGGTTCCGCCAGCGCGGCCGTGACCTACCTCAAGAAGTCGGGGGCCGGGAGCATCCGGATGATGTGCATCGTGGCGGCTCCGGAAGGCGTGCAACGGATGCTCGACGATCATCCCGACGTGCTGGTATACGCGGCGGCCCTCGACCGCGAGCTCAATGAGCGGGGCTACATCCTGCCGGGACTGGGCGATGCCGGGGATCGGCTGTTCGGCACAGACTGAGGCCGACCCGCACTACTGGTCGTCGTCCGCCTTGCTCAGCATCGCGGCGACGACGTCATCGCTGCCGAGAACCACTGCCACGTCCGATTCCCTGAGCGGTCGGCTCGGGTCCGGAACCATGGCCACTTCTCCCGTAAGGACATCGATCAGGGCGACCACCTGGATGCCGTGCTCCTGGGGCAGTCGCAGCTCGTCGAGCGAATGGCCGACCCACGCGTCCGGGATCGCGATCTCCTGGATGGAGTAGCCGGCGATCAGCGGGATATAATCCAGCACGGTCTTCGTGCCGATCCGCTGCGCCAGCCGGTGGGCCGCCTCCCGCTCCGGGAACACCGTCTCGGTGACGCCGAATGCATCGATCGCCCTGGCGGCGCGTCGACTCGTGACCTTGACGTAGATCTCCCCGATGCCGAGGTCCTTGAGGGCCTGAACGCACAGAATCGCGGAGGCGAGGTCCGTGCCGGTGCTGATGATGGCCGCCTCCGCCCCTTCCACGCCGACCTTCCGGAGCAGGTCGGGCATGGTCGCGTCACCGGCCACCCCGAGGGAGACGAAGTCCACCGCCCGGTCGACTCGCGCCTCGTCCTTGTCGATCGCCACGACTTCGTGTCCCAGCTCGTGCAGGGAGCGCGCCACCCACCAGCCGAAATGTCCGAGCCCCACGACCAGGATTCTGCGATGCTTCTTCGGTGCGCTCACGGTGTCCCACCTCTTCCTGTGCCTGTATCGCGATTCAACCGACCACCACGTCTTCCTGCGCGAACCGGTAGTCCTCGCGCGCCCGGTTTCGACGGTTCACCAGGCTCACGGCGAAGGCCAGCGGCCCGACCCGGCCGAGGAACATCAGCAGGGTGATGAGCAGCCGGCCTCCGTCCGTCAGCTTCGGTGTCGCTCCCATGGACAGTCCCACGGTGCCGAACGCGCTGTGCGCCTCGAACACCATTTCCAGCAGGTGCACCCGGTCCAGCTCGCCGTGTTCCGGAAGCTCCAGGATGAGGAGCAGGAACACGAACAGCGCCAGGACGAGGAACCCGGCGATCACCACCCCCGCAGCCCGCTCCAGCGTATCACGCGGAATCGTCCGTCCAAACGCAGACGTGTGGGAGCGTCCCCTGAGACGGCTCCAGAGCATCAGCACGAGCAGCACGACGGACGTCGTCTTGAGGCCGCCCGCCGTCGATCCAGGGGAGCCCCCAATCACCATGAGGGCGAGCGTGAGCAGGATGGACCCGTTCGACGCCGTGGAGTAATCGACCGTGTGGAAACCGGCGGTGCGCGCCGTGGCGGACATGAACCACGCGTTGACTACCTGATCCGGCATCCCGAGCAGGCGGAGATCGAACGGCGATTCGAAGACGAGGAAGCCGAAGGTCCCGCCCACGAGCAGGATGGCGCTCGACCACAGCACGATCTTCGTGTGCAGGGACAGGCGGCCGCGACCCGTTCCGCGGGCCCGGGCCCACAGGTCCACAAGCACGAGGAAGCCGAGGCCTCCCAGGATGATGAGGCCGGAGACGGTGACGAGGGTCAGGGGGGACGCTCGGAAGTCCATCAGCGAGTGGCTGAAGATCGAGAAGCCCGCGTTGCAGAAGGCCGAGATCGAGTGGAATACCGCCGGCCAGAGCGCAGCGGAGCTGCCGAGTCGGCCACGCCACAGGACCCACAGCACGATCGCGCCGCCCAGCTCGATCGCGAACGTGAACCGGACGACCGCGCCGAGGAGCGAGCGCTGGCTGAGGTGCGAGAGGACCGTCGTGTGGCCGCCTCCGGCCCGTTCCAGGTCGAGCGACATGCGCCGACCGAGTCCGAGAATGACCAGCGTCGTCAGGGTGAGGATCCCGATTCCCCCGAGCTGAATGAGGACCGCGATCCACGCCTGTCCGAGCGGCGTGAAATAAGTGGCGGTATCGACCACCGTGAGCCCGGTCACGCACACCGCGCTCGCCGCGGTGAACAGGGAGTCGACGACCCCGAGCCTCTCGCCCGTGTACAGTCCGGGGAGTACGAGCAGTCCCAGCGCGCCCAGGACCACCAGGAAGACGAAGGAGCCGACGAAGAACTGCGCCGAGGTGACCCGGAACCTCGGCGCCCCGTCCTGGCGACTGCCTACGAAGTCCCACCCGCCGAAGCTCACGCGCCGTGTTCCATCACGGGAGAGTGCGGGGCGAGGAGGCCGTGCGCCGGGGCTCGCTCCGCCCGGCGCGGACTTCCGCCCGTCTTCTCTGGCGCCGCAGGACGCGCGGCAGACGGGGCGTTCGATGGGCCCGGGTCCACGTGCTCGGGATGAGCAGCACGAGGAGGGTGTAGAACTCCAGGCGCCCGAGAAGCATGAGGCCGCTCAACGTGATCAGGGACAGGGTGCTCAGGTGTCCATAGTTGCCCGCCGGGCCCACCGCCGCCAGACCCGGGCCGATGCTGGACAGCGCGGCCAGAGAGGCGCTGAGCGAGGTGACCAGGTCGTTGCCCTCGGCCGCCAGGACCACCGTGCCGATCGCGTGTGTGCCCATGTACATGGCGAGGAAGGCGAGCACCTTAAGCACGAGGTCCTCCCGGATCGGCCGGCCGCCGACCCGCGTCACGATCACGGCGCGGGGGTGCAACACCTTGCGGATCTCGCCCAGCACGTGCTGGGTGACGACCGCGCCGCGGATCACCTTGAAACCGCCGCCGGTCGAGCCTCCCATGCCGCCCATGAACATCAGGCCCAGCAGGAGCACCTGGCAGACGAACGGCCACGCCGCGAAATCCGCGGTCCCGAAGCCCGTCGTGCTGTGGATCGAGACGACCGAAAAGCTGGCGCGGCGAGCGAGCTCCAGTGAGAACGACCGCTCGGTCAGCCCGAGGGCGAAGAAACAGATCAGGGTGACGATCACCGTCGACGTCAGGTACCACTGCCATTCCGCGTTTCGGAACATCTCGCGCGGGTGACCGGTGAACGCCCGGTAGTGCAGCGTGAAGTTGACCCCGGCCAGGAACATGAAGAGGATCGTCACCCACTGAATGGCCGGGGAGTAGAAACCCATCGACGCCGTGCGTGTGGAGAAGCCGCCGGTCGCGAGGGCGCTCATGGCGTGGTTCACCGCGTCGAACAAGCTCATACCGAGGATCAGGTACAGGAATACAAGTGCTGCTGTCATACCTACATATACACCCCACAACAGCCGGGAGGTGGTAGCGATACGAGGCTGAATCCGTTCCGTCGTGATCCCCGGCGCCTCGGCGAAGAAGAGCTGGGCGCCGCCGACCCCGATCAGCGGGAGGATCGCCACGCCGAGCACGATGATTCCCATCCCGCCGATCCAGTGCGACAGGCTGCGCCACAAGAGAATGCTGGCCGGCAGCTGCTCGATGACTGCGAATACGGTGGCCCCGGTGGTGGTGAAGCCCGAGATGGACTCGAAGATGGCCCAGACCGCGGAGTCCGTGGCTCCGGTGAGCACGAACGGCACGGCTCCGGCCACCACGATCGCGATCCAGCCGAGGCCGACCACCGCGAGGGCCTCCCGCGGACTCAGCTCCACCTTCCCTCGAGTCAGGAAGAACGAGACGAAGCCGGCGAGTCCGGGAATGCTCAGCGAGACGAGCCACGCGGCCCACAGGCCCTCCCGGGCGCCGAGCACGGCGGCCGGGACCATCGCGACCGCGACCGCCATCAGCAGGCCGCCGAGTATGTGGAAGATCTCGCGGTATCTCACCGATCGCTCGCTCGCCGGCCGACCATCAGGAAGGGAAGAGCTCGGTCACGGCCGGCACCGCATCGGCGAGGGCGAACACGATCGCCTCGTCACCTGCCTCGAGAGTCTCGCTACCGCTCGGAATCCGCATCGCCCCGCCGCGCACGATCGCCGCGAGGATCGAATGCTCCGGCAAGTCGATCTCATCGAGCCGCCTCCCGATGAGCGGGTTGTCGTTCGAGACGACGAAGTCGATCACCTCGGCGTCCGAGTCCTTGAACACGGTCACGTTCTGGACCGAGCCCCGTCGTACGTGCTGGAGGATCGCATTGGCCGCCGCGATCCGGGGGCTGACCGCCGTCTCCAGGCCAATGCGGCGGGCCAGGGGCAGGTAGTCGGTGCGGTTGAGCAGCGTGACGACCTGCTTGACTCCGAGGTCCCGGGCCACGAGAGAGGAGATGATGTTCATCTCGTCCTCGTCCGTGAACGCGACGAAGGCGTCGGTCTCCCCGACCCCCTCGAACTCGAGCAGCTCCACGTCGGTGGGGTCTCCCCTCAGGATCAGGGTGCGCTCCAGCCGGACCGCGAACTCGTGCGCCATCTCCGGATCCGCGATCAGCACCGTTCCCTCGATCCCGTGCTGCTCGAGGAGCACGGCGAGGTAGAAGGCCTCGCGGCTCGCTCCCGCGATCATCACCCGCCTGAGGGTCGCAGGCGAGTAGCCGCACAGCTCCATCGCCCGGGTAATTTCTTCGTCGGACGCGATCGCGTAGATGTGGTCGCCGGCGCGCAGAACCGTGCTGCCGTTCGGAATCAGGGTCTCACCGTCGCGCTCGACCGCCACGGTGAGCAGAGACCTCCGTCCCACCCTCCGCCCGATCTCGAGCAGCGATCGACCATCCACCGGGGCGTCCGGCAGTACGGAGAGGCCGATGAGCTGAACGGCGCCGCCCGCGAACAGCGTGAGATCGGTCGCTGCCGTGGACTCGAGGAGGCGGAACGTCTCCAGCGCGAGCTCACGCTCCGGATTGATCAGCAGGTCCACTCCGAAGCGCGAGGGCCCGGCC
>CANPVW010000314.1 GCA_947581745.1 Candidatus Benthicola azotiphorus | reverse complement strand
TCATGGCCACCGTCACTCTGGCCGCGATCAAGATCGGCGGGGTGCTGCTGGGGCTCGACAAGTACACGACCGTGCTCATCGCAGGCACGATCACCGTCATCTACTCGGCCACGTCGGGCCTCTGGGGAGTGGTCGTCACCGACCTCCTGCTCTTCGTGATCGCCATGGGAGGCGCGCTGGCCGCCGCGTATTACGCTCTCGCCCAGCCCGAGGTGGGAGGACTGGCTGGCCTGGTCTCGAACCCGGAAGTCGCCGGCAAGCTGGCGCTCCTCCCCGATTTCGCGGACTGGCGGACGGCCGTTCCGATATTCGTGGTGCCCATCGCCGTGCAGTGGTGGGCGACCTGGTACCCCGGCGCCGAGCCCGGCGGCGGCGGATACGTGGCGCAGCGCATGCTCGCGGCCCGGAACGAGACGGAATCGATGAAGGCCACCCTGTGGTTCAACATCGCCCACTACGCTCTCCGGCCGTGGCCCTGGATCCTGGTGGCGCTGGCGTCGCTGGCCGTCTATCCGACGCTCGATTCCCTCGCCACGGCATTTCCGAACGTGGATCCGTCGATCCTCAGACACGATCTGGCGTACCCGGCGATGCTGGTATTCCTGCCGCACGGGGTCCTCGGTCTGGTCGTGGCCTCGCTCGCGGCCGCCTACATGTCCACCATCAGCACGCACCTGAACTGGGGCGCCTCCTACGTGGTGGACGACTTCTATCGGCGGTTCATCGCGCCGGAGCGGAGCGAACGCCACTACGTGGCGGTGGCCCGGACCTCGACGGTGGGACTGATCGTGCTGGCGCTTCTCGTGTCCCTGTGGCTCGAGAACGCGCTGCAGGCGTTCCAGATCCTCCTGCAGATCGGCGCCGGCACAGGCCTGATCTTCCTGCTTCGCTGGTTCTGGTGGCGTATCAACGCGTGGAGCGAGATATCGGCCATGGTGACCTCGTTCCTGATCGCCGTGTGGTTCCAGTTCGGACAGGAGGCGGTCGGTATTCCGCCGCTGCATCCATCCGTGCAACTGCTGATCGGCGTGGGCGTGACCACCGTGGCGTGGCTCGCGACGACCTGGGTCACCGCGCCCACGGACACTGCGACCCTGCAGAGTTTCTACGATTTGATCCGGCCGCTCGGAAGAGGATGGGAACGCGTGGTGCAGGTCGACGCTTCCCCGAGGGGTCACGGCGTCCAGGCGACGCTCGCCTGCTGGTTCCTGGGATGCGCGGTCGTATACGCAGCCCTGTTCGGGACCGGGTACTCGCTGTACGGACGTGTCGGCCTCGGAACGCTGTTCCTGGCCATCTCGGCGCTGGCCGGGCTCGGGCTGTTCCGCATGTTGCCACGGATCAGGTTCGAGTAGTCCGATCTCCAGCTTGACACCCGGAGTCTCGGTCGACCTATTGGCGGCCCGTCCCGGGAATGGGGCGGATCGGACCCTGGTTTCACACACTCCCGAAGAGAGACGTGACAATGCTCAAGAGTTGGATTCGCATTTCCCTGTTCGCCGCCTTCGTTTCCGTATCCGCCGCCGCTCTTCCCGCGCACGTTTCGGCTCAGGACAGTCCCGTTCTCGACCGGATCGTGGAGACTGGGACCCTCCGCGTCGGGATGTCAGGGACCCAGCCCCCGTTCAACATGAAGACCCGCGATGGGACCCCGATGGGTCTCGAAGTGGACCTGGCGAACGCCCTGGCCGCCGCGATGAAGGTGGAGCTCAAGATCGTGGAGATTCCGTTCGCCGACCTGCTGACTTCCCTGCAGAACGGTGATGTCGACATGGTCCTGTCGGGCATAACGATCACGGCCGATCGCTCGCGCTCGGTGTCGTTCGTGGGTCCGTACGTGGTGTCGGGGAAGTCGATCCTGACGAAGTCGGCCAACCTCGCCGCCGTCCAGGAAGCGGGCGAATTGAACGAGTCCGACATTCGGCTCGTGACGCTGCGCAACTCGACGAGCGAGCAGTTCGTGCGTGCGAATCTCCCGGACGCCCAGCTGACCACCGTGGACTCGTACGACGAGGCGATCGAGATGCTGCGAGCGGGTCAGACCGGCGCCGTGGTGGCGGACGTGCCGATCTGCGTGATCACGATGCTGCGGTACCCCAACGAGGGCTTCGCGACGCTGAACCAGCCGCTGACGCTGGAGCCGATCGGAATCGCGGTCCCGGCCAACGATCCGCAGCTCCAGAACCTCGTGCGGAACTACCTCACCGCACTTGAAGGAACGGGAATCCTGGAAGCTCTCCGGCAGGCGTGGCTGGAGGACGGCTCCTGGATCGCAGCGCTTCCCTGAGGTCGGCGCTCGCGGGCAAACATCGAAAGCCGAACAGGTCAGGGCGGGCCGCTTCGCTGATTCGCGGGGCGGCCCTTCCCCATCAGGACATGAATGGCCGAGCATCTCGACAGCAGTTGATAAATGTTTGTCTTAGACAACTTATTGACAAACCTCCCCGACTCTGCTATCGTGCGGTGGAAATGGTGTCGGTTGAGGCACTGAATCGGGAGGCATGGTGGTCAGCACACCGGGTGCGCTCAACGCGCCGCACACAGACGAGAGCCCGGCGCTCAGCGGTCGCCGGAACGGCAACGGACGGCCGCACAGATCGACGGGGATCGCCGGTGGCTCGACGTTCGGCATCCCGGAGCTTCATCCGAAGAAGGCGCACACCGAGATGGTCACCACGGCATTTCGCGGAGAGCTGCGGTGGGACAGGGATCTCCGCCGCGAGGTTCTGGCACTGATACAGGGCGCCTGAAGATCACGGCCGGACACGGTGCCGGTTTGCATGAAGCGGAGGGGAATCGCCACATTACCAGTCCCCAGGTTCCCGCATTTGTTGTAAACTGGCGAATGAGAACCCCGTTTCATTCAGTAAGTGAGGAACACCGATGCCACACGTACTTCCCAAATTGCCCTACGGTTACGATGCGCTCGAGCCGCACATCGACGCACGAACCATGGAGATCCACTACACCAAGCACCATCAGGGCTACGTCAACAACCTGAACAAAGCCCTCGAGGGACACGCGGAACTGCAGGAACTGAGCGCGCTCGAGCTGCTCCTGAGCCTGGATTCGATTCCCCAGGACGTCCGGACGGCCGTCCGCAACAACGGCGGCGGACACGTCAACCATTCCCTGTTCTGGACCAACATGAGCCCGGACGGCGGCGGCACCCCCGGAGGGATGCTCGGCAAGGCGATCGACGAGTCGTTCGGTTCTTTCGTCGATTTTCACCAGCAGTTCAGCGCCGCCGCGGGCAGCCGGTTCGGAAGCGGCTGGGCGTGGCTTTGCGCTTCCTCGGACGGCCTGGTAGTGACTTCCACACCCAACCAGGACAACCCGATCTTCACGGATGGCGTGGTTCCGATCCTCGGCCTCGATGTGTGGGAACACGCCTACTACCTGCATTACCAGAACAGGCGGCCCGATTACATCGCCGCGTTCTGGAACGTGGTGGACTGGGACGAGGTCGCCGGACGGCTGGCGCTCGTTCGTGCGCATGAGGCGTTCGACGAGCTCAAGACCTGGGCCAGGGGACAGTGGAACGAGCTCAAGGACGCGCTCAAGAAACTGACTGACTGAACGTAGCCGCCTTAGAAACACCTTGGGGACCGCGATCGTGCGGTCCCCACTTCTTTCAAGAGGAGACTCCGCACATGAAGGGATGGCTCATTGGCGCCTGCGCGGTGCTGCTGGTCGCTGCACCGGCCGCAGCGCAGGACAAGCCGAACATCCTCGTCGTATGGGGCGATGACGTCGGCCAGTCCAACATCAGCGCCTACACCATGGGCCTGGTGGGCTACCGGACGCCGAACATCGATCGCATCGCCAGCGAGGGAATGATTTTCACCGACTATTACGGCGAGCAGAGCTGCACGGCGGGGCGTTCGTCGTTCATCATGGGTCAGAGCGTGTTCCGCACCGGTCTGTCCAAGGTCGGTCTTCCCGGAGCCGACCTGGGGATGCAGGTCGAGGATCCGACGATCGCCGTCATCCTCAAGGATCTCGGTTACGCGACGGGGCAGTTCGGCAAGAACCACCTCGGTGACAAGAACGAAATGCTGCCGACCAACCACGGGTTCGACGAGTTCTTCGGCAACCTGTATCACCTGAACGCGGAAGAGGAACCTGAGAACGAGGACTACCCGGGGGACATGGTCACATCCGACGGCCGGACGTTCCAGGAGCGCTATGGACCGCGCGGCGTGATCCACAGCTGGGCCAACGAGGATGGCACCCAGCGGATCGAGGACACGGGCCCGCTGACCAGGAAGCGCATGGAGACGGTGGACGACGAGACGTCGGATGCCGCGATCCGCTTTATCCGCGAGGCTCACGAGCGCGGGGAGCCGTTCTTCGTGTGGTGGAACGGGACCCGGATGCACTTCCGGACGCACGTGAAGCCTGAACTGCGAGGGATCTCGGGACAGGACGAGTACGCCGACGGCATGGTAGAGCACGACATGCACATCGGGAAGTTCCTCGACCTTCTGGACGAGCTGGGCATCGCCGACAACACGGTCGTGTTCTACAGCACGGACAACGGGCCGCACTACAACACCTGGCCCGACGCGGCGGCGACCCCGTTCCGGGGAGAGAAGAACACCAACTGGGAGGGAGGCTGGCGTGTACCCGCCATGGTCCGGTGGCCCGGACACATCCCGGCTGGCTCCGTGACGAACGAGATCGTGCACCACATGGACTGGTTTCCCACGTTCGTCGACATAGCCGGGAAGGACGATATCAAGAGCGACCTCCTGGACGGCTACAGGTCGTCGTCCCTCGGGCGTGACTATCGGGTCCACCTGGATGGGTACGACATCCTTCCGTTGCTCACAGCCAAGGCCGAGGTGAGCCCGCGCAAGGAGATCTTCTATTTCTCGGACGACGGTGACCTTACGGCCCTGCGGTACGACGACTGGAAGCTGATCTTCATGGAGCAGAAGGCCACAGGCACGTTCCGGGTATGGATGGAGCCGTTCGTGCCGCTCCGGGTGCCGCTGATCATCAACTTGAGACGGGATCCCTGGGAGCGGGCGGAGATCACCTCCAACACGTACTATGATTGGATGGTGGACCACGCCTACTTCCTGGTGCCATCGCAAGCGTACGTGGCGAACTTCCTGGCCACGTTCAAGGAGTATCCGCCCCGCCAGAAGGCGGCGAGCTTCAGCCTGGACCAGGTAATGGAGATGATGGTGCCGCCGGGAGGTTGAGCCGGCGGACTGCTGACATCCTCTCGTTCAGGGGCGGGCGCCCTCCGGGGCGCCCGTTCACATCGTGATGACCGATGACGAAGAGGACGAATCAGCAGTTCCTGGAACGGACGGCATCGACATGGAGGCGTTGAGAGTGACTACTGCACGGCGTGGATCCCCTGTCATCCTGGCACTGACCCTGATGGTTAACGTCCTGCCGGCACACGCGCAGGATGCGACGTGGCCGCGCGAGGTTCCGACCGAGCAAGGGACGCTGATCCTCTACCAGCCGCAGCCGGAGACGTTCTCCGGGAACGTGCTCACGGGACGGGCTGCCGTGTCGTACACGGCCCGGGAAACGACCGAGCCGATCTTCGGAACGCTCTGGTTCACCGCGCGGGTGGACGCTGACCGCGACGCGGGGACCACCGAGGTACGCAACATAGTCATCGACCGCGCCCGTTGGCCCGACGTCACCGAGGAGAAGGAACGTCAGGTCACGCAGTACCTGACGAAGAGGTTCGCGAATACGGTCGTTCCGATCTCGTTCGAACGCCTGAGCGAGAGCCTCGAAAGCGCGGATCTCGAGCGACAGAGCCTCGAAGAGCTGAGAAACGACCCTCCGAACATCGTGTTCTCCGAGGAGCTGACGGAACTCCTGCTGTACGACGGCGAGCCGCGGGCGATCCCGATACCGGACACGGACCTGGAACAGGTCGCCAACGCCGCGTTCGCCGTGATTCGGGACACCCGGAGCGGCACGTACTACCTGAGCGGGGGCAAGTTCTGGTACAGCGCCGCGGACCCACTGGGACCGTGGGAAGCGATAGGCGAGCCTCCAGCCGAGGTCGTTCGCCTGGTCCCACCGGACACGTCGTCCATCCCTGCGCCGCAGCCCCCACCGAAGATCGTGGTCGCGACGGAACCGACAGAACTGGTGGTGACCGAGGGCCCCCCGGCGTGGAAGCCGATCGGACCGGGTGACCTCCTGTACGTCGAGAACACGGAAACGCCGGTCGTCCGGGACGTCGCGACGAATGACGTCTACATTTTGGCCTCGGGACGCTGGTTCCGGTCGAGGTCACTGGATGGCCCGTGGACGTTCGTCCGCCCCGACGAGTTGCCCGCGAGCTTCAGCGATGTTCCGCCAGCGTCGGATCTCGGCGGCGTTCGCGTGTCGGTCGCCGGCACGCCGGAGGCGGAAGACGCCATGCTGGACTCCCACGTCCCGCAAACCGCTGCGATCCAGCGCAGCGAGGCGAAGCTCGACGTGTCATACGACGGTGATCCCCAATTCGAGCGAATCGAGGGGACGAGCGTCGATCACGCGGTCAACACGGGCTCGCAGGTGCTGCGCATCGAAGGACGTTACTACGCCTGCGACAACGGAGTGTGGTTCGTGTCGGAGGGTGCGACCGGTCCCTGGGAAGTGGCCGACTTGATACCGAGCGATCAGATCGAAGAGATCCCTCCGTCGTCGTCTGAGTACAACCTGACACACGTGCACGTGTACGACTCCACGCCCGAGGTCGTGTACGTCGGATACACGCCCGGCTACATGTGGTCCTTCCCGTATTACGGGGTTCCCGTGTACGGAACCGGCTGGTACTACCCCCCCTACTGGGGCCCGGGCTACTACTATCCTCGACCGGTGACCTACGGCTTCCACGTGGGCTACAATCCGTGGTACGGCTGGAGCTTCGGCTTCAGCTGGAGCGTAGGATTCATGAGCGTCGGGGTCCGCTTCGGCGGCGGATACGGCGGGTACTACCGGCCCGGCTACCGCCCGGGCTGGAACGGCGGCTACTATCCGCCGGGCGGCTACCGGCGACCCGTCGTCATCAACACGGGTGACATCAACATCGGGAACCGGGTCAACGTCGGGAACCAGGGCCGCCCGGGGACACGGCCGTCGCCGGCGACCGCCGATCGTCCGACCAGTCTCTACAACCAGGGCGCGAACCGAGACCGCCTGGCGGACTCTCGCACCCTGCAGAGCGCCAACGAGGCTCGCGCCGACCGGGTCGCCCGGGGCCCGAACAACGTTCTGGCGGATCGGGACGGGAACCTGTACGAGCGAAAGGCCGACGGCGGCTGGAACAGCCGCGAGCAGGGCCAGTGGAAGCCGGCACAGCCGCAGACCCGGCCGGCACAGCCGCAGACCCGGCCGGCACAGCCGCAGACCCGGCCGGTTCCGAGCGGCGTGCAGCGAGACTACGGGGCCCGGGTCCAGGGTTCGCAGCGCGCGGCGACTCGGGGGGGAAGCCGAAGAAGGTAGACCGCGACTCGAAGAAGGGAAATTCACCCTTGAAAGGACATCTGTCTTTCTCCCACATCGGAGCTTTCGACGTGGCGCTGGATGAAGCGCCGAGCGAAGCTGGATCGTGGTGAGCATGAGGGACGACTGGTCGTAGGCCTTTCCGTCCCCCGAGCTCCCGCAGTGAGGCACCGTGACAAATCCCCGCACGCAGCCGACATTCCGGGTCGCTCGTCGTTGGCGCAGGTTCAAACGACCGTTACGGAGGGATACATGAAGCGAGTCACATTGTGCGCCATTGCAGTATCGCTGGCGCTCGTTCTGCCACCCCGGGCCGAAGCGCAGACCGGCCCCATGCGGATCGGACTGACCGGTGGGGCGGCGACGTCGAGCGTGGGCGGCGATTACGTGCAGGTGGGAAACTGGGCGTGGGGTGGCGTCGCAGGCGCGTTCGGGCAGTACTTCGTGTCGCGTGAGACGTACATCGGCCTGGAGGCCAACTGGGTCCAGAAGGGTGGCGACCAGGTCGCTTTCACCCTCGGAGGCAGTCAGGACCTGAAGCTCGAGTACATCGAGATTCCTCTCACGCTCGGGTATACGCAGCGCTTCAGCGGCTGGGAGTCCAACCTGTACCTGGGCCTGGCGCTCTCGTTCGAGATTTCCTGCAAGACCCAGGGCACGTCCTCCAACACGTCGGTCGACTGCGATGATGTCCCGGGCCTGGCACCCAAGCAGACCACCGACTGGTCGATCCCGTTCGGTTTCGGGTTCATGAAGAACCTGGGAGGATCGCTGCTCGGGCTGGACATCCGGTACGTCCTCGGGTTGTCGGACATCTTCGAGAACTCGAACATCCGGAACCGGTCGTGGCAGTTCACGGCCAGGTGGGCGGTCCCGATCGGGAGCTGAAGCCGGCCGGCGTTGACGAGATCACCCCCGGAAGGCCCGCCCCGGAAGGAGCGGGCCTTTGTTCCTTCGTGGTCAGGCCCTGGACTTCAACAGGTCCCGGATCTCGGTCAGCAGCGTCACTTCCGGGGACGGCTCGGGTGGAGCCTCGGGTGCTGCCTCCTCGGCCGCCTGCTCGGCCTTCATCTTGTTGAAGCCCTTGACGACCAGGAAGAGCGCGAAGGCGACGATCAGGAAGCTGATCAGGGCGTTCACGAAGATTCCCCAGTTCAGCGTGACCGCGCCGGCTTCCTTCGCCGCCGCCAGCGTGGCATAGGGACCCGCCGGGGCGCCCGCCTGCAGGAGGACGTAGAACTCCGAGAAATCCACGCCACCGAGGGCCATGCCGATCGGCGGCATGATGATGTCGTTCACGAGCGACGAGATGATCGTCGCGAACGCCGCGCCGATCACGATGCCGACCGCCATGTCGAGCATGTTGCCCTTGGCGGCGAACTCCTTGAACTCCTTCAGCATGCAGATCCTCCTCCCTTGAGGGATTCAACTCTCGCCACTGATCAGGTCCGCGCCACCGACGCTCCGGGCGCCGGTTCGGCCACGAACAGGCGATCGAAGGGGCCGGCCTTCGGGCCCCGGGCCGCGTAGTAGCGATCATCCATGGCCTGCCGCACGTCATCGACCGTGCCGGCGCTGCACAGGGCCACGATGCATCCGCCCATGCCCGCACCCGTCACGCGCGCTCCGAAAGCCCCCGCGTCCCGCGCGATGCGCACCAGGTCGTCCAGCTCGGGGATGCTGACCTCGTAGTCTTCCGCCAGGCTGGCGTGCGAACCGTTCATCAGCATGCCGAATCCCACCGGCGAGTCCGCGCGCAGCGTCACTTCCGCCCCGACCACCCGGGCCGCCTCGGTGACCACGTGGCGAAACCGCTTCAGGAGATCGGCCGGCAGGAAAGCGGCTGCGGCCAGCGACTCCGGACCGGGTACGCGCTCCAGGAGATCACGGTACGAACGGACATCCCGCGCAGCCAGTCCCAGACGGGCGACGACAGCTCCCAGGGCTCGATCGGTCTCCACGCGTCGCCGGTTGTATCCCGCTCGCGCGCCGCCCGACTTGTGGGCCTGCACGAGACTGTCGGCGACGAGGAAGCGCCAGTCGGGAGGGATCGGCACCGGCTCGAGCCGGAGAGGGTCGAAGTCCACCCGGGCCGCGCATCCCGCTCGCGCGCCGGCAATGATCGCGTGGTCCATGCCACCGCCTCGCGTGCCGACATAGCGCTCGGCGTCGGCCATCCGGGCCGCGAGCTCGAGTGGATCGATCGTCCGGTGATTCGCCGCCGCCAGCGCGACGGCAGTTCCGATCACGAGGGCCGACGAGGAACTGAGCCCTGCCGCGACGGGCACCGATGACTCGACCAGCGCATCGCAGCCTCGGTCCACCCCGTAGGCCAGCGCCATGCCCTGGGCTGCCGCCTTGAGGTAGTTGCCCCAGTCTCCCTCCTCGTACGGTTCTATGCTGGCGCCCAGCTCGAAGTGGCACGGGGCGAAGCTCGAATCCCTGGACGCCGCGAGGATGAGACCGTCTTCGCGGGGGCGGAACGCGATCCGGACCTCGCGTTGCAGGGCCATCGGAAGGACCGGAAGCCCGGCGAAGTCGATGTGCTCGCCGATCAGGTTGACCCGGCCGGGAGCGCGCACCACGTGAGTCGGTCGCGAGCCGTAGCGTTCCTCGAAATGCCGCTCCAGGTCTGCGGTCACTCGGTCTCCCGGTTCCACGCGCTTGGGCCATCCATTCGAACGACACTATATTCAGCGTCCGGAGTGGCTGGCGACAGCCTCGCGTCTCGTCCCCTTCGGCGTGCATCAGAGCGGCAGACCATGACTGACAGGGCCGTGGAAACCGACCTTCCTTACCCGGAGACGCACATCCTCGGGGGCTCGACCGAGCGAGAGCGCATCCGCACCGTCGTCGCACCCGAGCCGGACGACATCGCGGTCCTGGTCGCGCGGCGAATCTGCCAGGTGATCGACAGGACCGTGGAGGAGCGAGGACTCTGCGTCCTCGGGCTCGCGACCGGCAGCACGCCGCTCGGCATCTATCGCGAGCTGATCCGGCTGTACCTCGCCGGCGAGGTCGATTTCTCCAGGGTCGTGACCTTCAACCTGGACGAATACTATCCGATGAGCCCCGAGAGCCTGCACAGCTACCGGCGCTTCATGGACGAGAATTTCTTCCAGTACGTGAACCTCCCCCCGGACCACGTGCACCTGCCTGACGGCACCGTTTCACGGGTCGACCTCGCAGGGCACTGCGAGCGCTACGAGCAGTCGATCGCCGACGCGGGCGGAATCGACTTCCAGATCCTCGGAATCGGGCGCAGCGGCCATATCGGGTTCAACGAACCGGGCTCCCCCCGCGAGTCCCGAACGCGGCTCGTGACCCTCGATACGATTACGCGCAGGGACGCCGCATCGGATTTCTTCGGTGAAGGCAACGTGCCGGTCGAGGCGATCACGATGGGCATCGCTTCGATCCTCGACGCGAGGGAGATCGCGCTGGTCGCGACGGGCGAGCACAAGGCGTTCATCGTGCGCCGCGCGGTCGAGGACGAGCCGTCCGCCGATGTGACGGCCAGCTACCTGCAACGGCATCCTGCGGTCACCGCGTGGCTGGACCGGGCCGCCGCCGGGGAGCTGACCCGCATCCGGACACCCTGGGTGCTGGAGGAAGTGGAGTGGACGCCGGAGGTGACGGAACGGGCCACCGTGTGGCTCGCCGAACGCACCGGAAAGCCTCTGCTGAAGCTGGCGCCCGCCGATTATCGCGAGAATCACCTGGGCGGTCTGCTGGCCCGCCGCGGACCCGCCGGCCAGATCAACGGACAGGTGTTCAACGCGCTCAACGGCAAGGTCCGGGGCAAGTCGAAGCTGGTCCGTCACAAGAAGATCCTGGTCTTCTCGCCTCACCCGGATGACGATGTGATTTCGATGGGCGGGGTGCTCCGAAAGCTGTGGGAGAACGAGAACGAGATCGTCGTCGCCTACATGACGAGCGGCAACATCGCGGTGTTCGACCACGATGTGCGACGGCACCTGGATTTCGTGGAGCGCGCTGCCGGCGACCTCGAGCTGGATGCGAAGCAGCTGCGACGGGCCCGGTTGAGGCTGGAGAAGGACTTCGCGAGCAAGGAACCCGGCGAGCCGGACTCGGCGCTGGCCCAGAACCTCAAGCGCTACATCCGCGAGTCCGAGGCGGTGGCCGCGATCGCGGCGGTCGGATTGCCGCGCACCGCAGCCCGGTTCCTGGATCTTCCCTTCTACCGGACAGGCGAGGTTCGCAAGAGACCGATAGGCGAGGAGGACGTGGAGCTGGTGCTCGATCTGTTGAAACACGTGAAGCCGGACCTGGTCTTCGTCGCCGGCGACCTGTCCGATCCGCACGGGACTCACCGGATGTGCAAGCAGGCGGTCGATGAGGCCCTGCTCAGGTATCGCGGCACGGCGCCCGAAGTGTGGCTGTACCGCGGAGCCTGGCAGGAGTGGTCGATCACCGAAGCCGACGTGCTGGTTCCCCTCTCGCAGGAAGAACTGCGCGAGAAGGTCTTCGCGATCTTCAAGCACCAGTCCCAGAAGGACGTGGCTCCCTTCCCGGGTGGCTACGACGAGCGGGAGTTCTGGCAGCGGGTGCGATCGCGCAACCTGGAGACGGCGGCCGCGGCCGACAGGCTCGGCCTGCCGGAGTACTACGCGATGGAGGCCTACCGGGTGGAACGGCCGGCGGAGACCTCGGACTGAAGCCCCCGCCGGTGACGCTCAGAACTTGAAGACGAGCGCGATGTTGAAGTAGGTGTCGAGCTTCTTCAACGGGGTCAGGACCGTGCCGTTCTGCGTGCCGCCCGGCGCGTCGAACAGCGGCACCTCTTCCAGCGCCGGATCGTTCCGCCACATCAGCCTGATGCTCGGCTTGAAGGCCAGCACCGAGCTGATATCTATCGGGAGCCCGTTGTACCAGTCGAGACGGACGTCGTCCGTGTTGTCCAGGTTGAGGTCCGCGGTCAGCGTGCTCTCGAATTTCGCCGTCTGCGTCAGCGTCCACTTGAAGTCGTACGCCAAACGGAGACCCGGGAAGTCCGTGTTCTGTCCCGGCGTAGGAACGACGTTTTCCTCGTGCGTGTACGTGGCGGCGTAGTCTGTCGAGAAGCGTATCCGATCGCTGTCCACCCACAGATTTCCGGCACCGCCCGAGAACACGAACCGGCTGTCGATGCCGGAGAACGGATTGCGCAGCCAGTCTCCCGCGCCGAATACGTAGAACCGGTCGCTGAGATCGTAGTCGTACCGGGCCTCCGAATAGTACGTCTCGGCCGTCTTCTCCGTCACGGTCGTGGAGGCCAGCTGAAAGTCGTCCTGACCGGTGCCGACGGCGGTCGTGGTCGTGAGCGACGACTCGGTCTGGAACCCGCCCAGCTCGAACTTGAATCGACTCACGGGCCACGTGTATGCCAGCTTGCCGTCCGCCGCGAGGGTGAAGGTCTCCTGGTTTCCGCCGGTCCACAGACTGCCGAGCTCCGCCTGGAAGCTCCAGCCGAGCTCCCGCTCGTCGCCATCCTGCGCGAGCAGCGGAGAGGCGAAGAGCGCCAGCAGCGCGGCCACCCCGACCGCGGCACGACCGATTTTCATCGAGATCATGGAACGTCCTGCTTCAGGTTGCGTTTCTCTGCCGGGGAACCGGCCCCCGGCTTTCGGGCGCCGCCAATCTCGGGGTCGGCCGGTTCGCGCGCAAATGTCCCGGACGGACTCAGTACTCGGAGCCGAGCGCGAAGATCGGATGGCGCTTTGCCCATTGTCCCCGGGTGAAGTCCGGGAAGGTCACGGGGTGACTCCCCATGGCGATGGACTGCTCGGAGAGGGGACCGATCACGCTCCACGCTGCCGCGTCGTAGACATCCAGGGGCGTCGGCTCACCCCTCTTCACGGCCTCGACGAAGGCATTCAGCACGAAGAAGTCCATTCCCCCGTGACCTGCGCCCTCGGCCTCGCTCGCGTAGCGCTCCCACAGCGGGTGGTCGTAACGCTCCTGATAGGACTCGAACGGCTCCCAGCTGTGGGCTTCCGGGCTCACCCCTTCGATGTAGATGGAGCGGTTGTCGTTCATCCACAGGCCTCGCGTGCCCTGGACCCGAAACGCCAGCGAGTAGGGCCGCGGCAGGTTGGTGTCGTGGCTCACCATCACCGTTTCGCCGTTGCGGGTCTGGATCATGGTGGTGACGATGTCGCCCAGCTTGAAGCGGACATCGGCGTTCGGATGATCTTCTCCTCCCTGCGCCACGATGTACTCGTGAAGGCCCCGGGTCTTCGTGGCGTGCGAAGTCAGTGACACGAACCGGTTGCCGCGGTTGATGCCGATCCAGTTGGCCACCGGCCCGATTCCGTGCGTCGGGTAGAGGTCGCCGTTGCGATTGATCGAGTGATCGGTGCGCCACACGGCCTCGCCGTTCGAACCGGGGCCGAACTCCGCCCCCGGGTTGAACTTCACGCCGCGCAGGTCATGCTGGTAGCCGCAGTGCAGGTGCATCATCTCTCCGAGGAGCCCTTCCCGAACGATCTGCAGCACCGCCATCACGTCCCGCCGGTAGCACACGTTTTCCAGCATCATGAAGGGCACCCCGGTGCTCTCGTGCGTCTCCACCAGGTCCCAGCACGCCTGCACCGTCGTCGCGGCCGGCACTTCCACGCCCACGGCCTTGCCACGCTTCATCGCCGCGATCGCCATCGGCGTATGCCACAGCCACGGCGTGGCAATGATCACCGCATCGATGTCATCTCGCTCCAGCAGGTTCAGGTAGTCCTCCTCCCCGGCCGTGAACTGGCGGGGTTCCCTCCCCCCCGCCTCCCTCACCGCTTCCGCGGCGCGGCGGGCCATCTCGGGAACGATGTCGCAGACGGCCTTCACCTCGGTGTCGGTCCGCTGGAGGGCGAGCCCGAGGAGCGAGCTTCCACGACCGCCCACCCCGATGAAGCCGAGACGCAGCGGGGCCGCCGTCGCCGTCCCCTCGCCTCCCAGCATGGCCCGCGGAGCGAGAGTCATTCCGAGCGCCGTGCCCGCGCCCGCCTTCACGAAGTTCCGTCTATCGAGCGGTGCCATCGTCCTCTCCGGTCAATCGCTGTTTGCTGAGCTCCATCGGCCTCGCCAGGTCCGGAGCCAGCGGACGGAGCAGGAGGGAGAATTCGTACGCGCCGTAAGGAAGCTGGTACTTCTCGAGCGGCTGGGCTCCCCAGCTGTTGTCGCCTCCGACCCCCATCTGGGCCAGGTCCAGGTTCAGGCTTATGAACTCACGCTCCTCCAGGTCATAGGTGTGGCGGCCCGTCTTGCGCAGTCCTTCGTCGAGGTCCTCCTGCGTGTACCACAGTGCGCTCCAGTCGACCGTGGGGAGCCCGACGACGAGCAGTCCGAAGCCCCGCTCGTCGCGAAGCGCTACCCACCGGGCCTCGGTGCGGTTGCCGTTCTCCTGCGGTCGCACGTACGGGTAGTAGAGCGCGGAGACCTCGGCAGAGTAGATCCCGATCGCGGCGGACGTGAGCCGGTCGCGGTAATTCTCGTGCGGGCCGCGGCCGTACCAGTCGACGCGATCGAGCCCCGCCGCCAGCCGGAGCCGAAGTCCGAATCGAGGCAGATCAGGTATCTCCCCGTCCCTGAAGGTCGAGTCCGGCTCGAAGCGGCTCGACACCCGGATGTCGCCGGTCCCGTACACGTCGTAGGAAAGGACGTGACGCGCTCCCACCTCCGGGACCCGGAAGGCGGCGACCACGCGAACCTCGTACGGACTCCTCCGTCGGGCCTCAAGGCTCTCCAGCATTCTGAACCGGCTCGCCTCGCGCCACATTCCCTGGCGGTCCGGCATTCCGTTCCCGAAGTCGTTGTCGGTCGGGGCCCGCCAGTAGTTCGGTCGTGGACCGGCGAGGACGATCTCGGCATCCCGGTACCGGTACGAGCCGATCAGGCCCGTGGACCGATCGATCGCGACCGAGAACCCCTCTCCGTCCAGGCGGATCTCGTCCCCCGTTTCGCTGACCCGCAGGGTCGCCGCCGGCGGACCCGGGGGGTTGGGCGGCATGTACACGGGCAGACGGAACTGCTCCCATGCGGCGAGCCAGCCCGCCGGCAGGAAGGGCCTCTCTTCCCTGGTACGGAACTCGACCCGCAGGAAGTACTCCACGCCCGGCGCCGCGTCGATCGGGGGCAGCGGAAGCGTGAGATCGATCGAATCGTGCGGGGCGAGGCTCAGCGCGCCGAGATCTCCGCTGGCCAGGATGCCGCGCGTGTCCGCGCTCAGGTTCCACGAGCCGGCGAACTCCGACAGGTCCGTGAAGTCGTGACGGTTCACGATCCGCACGCGACCCGTCCGCAGGTTCACCGGTCGCACCCGGATGTACTGATAGACCTTCCGCACTTCCTCGAAATGCGGATTCGGCGTCCGATCCGGGGCCACGAGCCCGTTGATCAGGAAGTTGCCGTCGCTCGGGACGCCCGGCGGGCCGAAGTCTCCGCCATACGCCCAGTAGGGTTCTCCCTGCCACGTTTCCGCGTACAACCCCTGGTCCGCCCAGTCCCACACGAACCCGCCCTGCAGCTGGTCGTGCGCCTCGATCACGTCCCAGTAGTCCTGCAGGTTGCCCACGCTGTTCCCCATCGCGTGCGCGTACTCGCACAGGATCAACGGCCGGTCACGGGGCTCCGAGGCGTAGTCCAGGAGGTGGGGAATGCGCGCGTACATCGGAGTGTAGATGTCGACGTGGGGACGCCGCACGGCGCGCTCGTACTGCACCGGTCGCGAGGTGTCCGTCTGGTGCACCCACGCCGATGTCGCCTCGAAGTTGACCCCGTCCCCGGCTTCGTTTCCGAGAGACCAGATGATCACCGAGGGGTGGTTCCGGTCCCGCTTCACCATCCGGACCGTACGGTCGAGGTGGGCCGCTTTCCAGGTGGGATCGTTCCCGAGCGTCACATCCGGATCGTAGCCCATCCCATGTGACTCGATGTTGGCCTCGTCCACGATGTAGAGGCCGTACTCGTCCGCGTAGTCGTACCACCGGGGGTCGTCGGGATAGTGGGACGTGCGGACCGCGTTCACGTTGTGGGTCTTCATCAGCTCGATGTCCCGCAGCATCAGCTCGTCCGACATGACGCGTCCGGTGTGCGGGTCGTGCTCGTGCCGGTTCACTCCCTTCAGCGTGACGGGCACGCCGTTCACCTGCAGCATTCCGTTCCGCATCTCCACCGAACGGAACCCGACGCGGATGGGGATGACCTGCAGGATCTGCCCGTCGGGCGCGGCCAGCGTCAGGAGAACCGTGTAGAGGTTCGGCGTCTCGGCCGTCCACTTGAGCGGCGCTTCGACGGGCCCCTGGAGCGTGACGACATCCGATCCCGCCGCCTCGAGACCGAACGTCGTGGTCAGAGGCTGATCGAGCACCGCGCTTCCGTCGGCGTCGAGCAGCTCGGCGGTCAGCCGGTAGGCCGACACCGGGCGCGCCGCGACACTTCGCACTTCCACGTCGATCGCCAGCAGGCCGTCCTCGTATGCCGCGTCGAGCTCCGGGCGTGTCCACACGTCCTGGACGTGCACTCCGGGCGCCGCCACGAGGTACACGTCGCGTTCTATTCCGCTGATCTTCCAGTAGTCCTGGTCCTCGAGATAGGCGCCATCGGAGAAACGGTAGACCTCGACGG
This sequence comes from Candidatus Benthicola azotiphorus, assembly GCA_947581745.1. GTDB lineage: Bacteria > Gemmatimonadota > Gemmatimonadetes > Palauibacterales > Palauibacteraceae > Benthicola > Benthicola azotiphorus. Next base: position 9,573 of record CANPVW010000314.1, on the reverse strand, counting down.
CGAGGACGTTTCCGCCGGGTACGAGGAACGGGGTGATGTTGAACTCGGCCGGGAGCTTGCTGCCCTGGCTGTAGCCGACCTTCTGCCCGTTCACCCAGACGTACATCGCGGATTTCACGCTGCCGAAGTGCAGGGTCACCTGCATGCCGTCCCAGCCGTCGGGGATGGAAAACGCGCGCCGGTACGAGCCCACGGGGTTCCAGTCCTGCGGGACGAACGGCGGGTCCGCGGGGAAGATGTACGGCTGGTTCGTGTAGATCGGGATCCCGTAACCGAGAATCTCCCAGTTAGACGGAACCGGGATCTCGTCCCACGCTCCGTCATCGAAGTCGACACGGAAGAAATCGATCGGGCGGTCGGCCGGGGCCTTCACCCAGTGGAACTTCCACGTGCCGCTCAACGAACGCACGAAGGGAGTCTGGCCGGGATCGAGCGACAGGGCCGCATTCCGATCCGCGTAAGGGTAGAACGTGGCGTGGGCCGGCTCCTTGTTGTGCTCGAAGACGGCCGGGTTCTCGAGATCCGGGTGCCTGGATCTGCTCTGTGCCGGGGCCACGCCCGGAAAGGTGACGATCAGCGCCAGACCTGCCAGCGACGCGCCCAGGTATGCCTGCTTCATGACCGAACTCCGGATCCAGGGTCGGGGGTACCGGAGGTTATCACGAAAACGGGCGCCGCGGAACTGTCGACCGGGGGAAGGTCGCGCTTCACCGATAGGAGAAGTCCGTCGTCACGATCTCCTGCGTGTAGAAGTCGAACGGCTCTCCCAGTCCGACGCCTCTTCCCGCACGGGTCTGGCGCTCCTCCAGCCACAGGGGAAGCAGGGAGACCGGATCCGCCATCAGCTCCACGCGATTCTCGAGGTGCAACTCCTCGAAGCTGAGGACGCTGTCGGCGTCCCGACCGTAATCCGCCGGCACCTCTCGCCCGGCGGCCGCCAGCAGCTGCGCACCGAGCGAATCGGCCAGAGTCCGGGCGGCCTCACCGAGCGCTCGATCCGCGGGCCGCGTCAACATCACGAACACCGCGCACAACGACCCGCCGCTCGGCGCCTCGCACAGCCGCTTCTCCGTCACGCCGGCGAGGACCGTGTAGGCGATCGCCGGTCCGGGCACGAGTGGATTCGGGGCGAGGATGTCCGCCCCGAATACCTGTCCCATCTCCCAATCCGTGTAAGCCCACTTGTCCACCAGGGACGACCAGCGATCCGACGCGAGGGCCTCGATCGTCTCGTCGTTGACCACCCTGGCCAGAAGCTCGTCGACGAGGGCCAGGATCTCCGGGTCGCCGCCGGCCAGTGCCGATGCCACTGGCCGGATGGAGCTCTCCACGCGGAACCGGAAGCCCTCCAGGTCGTCGACACGGACGAACTCTCCCTGCTTCGTGACCACGATGTTGGGGAGACGCATCCAGTACTGCAGGTTGTCCGCTACGACCGCGCTCACTCGCTCAATCGGCGGAACCTCTTCGGGGAAATCTCCGAGACGCTCCACCCGGATGTCCTCGTGGGAGATGAGGAGGCCGTCACGGTGCTTCCCGACGACGATCGAATAGGTGGCCGTCGAGATCCGGCCCGAGTCGGACACCGCTCCCTCCCTGACGACCCCCACGCGACTCTCCGTGGCCTCGATCCGCATCCCGGGCTGCCATCCGAATCCCGGCCGGAACGACTCGCCGCCCTGGCCGGCCGCCGGCCTGGCGGCAGCCAACGACAGAAGCTGCAGCGCTAGGCAGGTCGCGACGACGAGACGAGACATGAGGCGCCCTTTCACTGGTTCGCGGGCCGGGCGGACGGGCGCACGATCCGGTGGATCACGATCGCGTCCCCCCCGGCCTCCTCCGATCGGATCGAGACGACCCGGTAGTCGGTCGCGCCGCCCGCGAACGCGACGGGGGATGGAGAGCCCGGCGGCAACGTCCCCAGGTACTCTCCGGACGCGGCGAACACGTCGATCCGTGACGCTCCCTCGTCCCCCAGCCCACCGCGGGTGGTCCAGATCGTCCCATCGGGCGCTACCGCCAGACCGGAGATCACCGGGATGGTCGCTTCGAATCCACGCCGGTCGACAAGGGCCTCCGGCGACACTCGGCACGCGACCGGCGCACCCAGAGTGACGCCGTCCCCGGCTTCGCTGAGCGCCAGCTCGCGGCTCGCGGGAAGCGGTGCGATGTCCCTGGCAATCGTCCGCTCCAGGACTCCGCGCCGAAAGATCGCGATCTCGTACCGCGGACCGGCCGTGACCGCGACGACGTCCTTCCCGAGGCCCCAGACGATCCGTGGCTCGAAGATCGGCTCCACCGGGACGTCCACGAGCCCGCATTCGGGGAACGAGGCCGTGACGGTGCTCCGGGCGAGCTCGGCGAGGATTCCCGTCCGGGTGGCGGCGACCGCAACGAGCTGAACGGTCTCTCCGCGGGCCGCGCCCGGGGAGAGGGTCGGAAACAACACTCCCCAGCTGGCGAGCCCGAGGTCGGGTCCCCAGAAGACCGGCTCGAGCGGCTCGACCCTCGGTTTCTCGCCCGAAGCTCCCCACAGGACGATGCCGCGTACCTCGTCGTCGTACGCGGCCACCGCTCCCTCGTCGGAGATGGCGAGCGCTACCGGGTCGATCAGCTCCCCCGGAGCGCCGGAACGGCCCATGTCCCCGACCACACGCCCCGAGCGTCCGAAGACGATGATCTTCCCGGCGGGCGGGTCCAGCAGGTACACCCTGCCGTCGCGATCCGCTCCGACCTCCCACGGCTGGACCGCGTGCGGGGCGATTCCGGCGCTGCTGGCGGGAGTGATCTCCAGGTCCGTATCGAATTTCCAGCCCAGCGGAACGTCGGAGCCGCGGAACAGGATGTGCTCGACCCCGTCCGTCACGGAGCGGTCGGTGAGCGCCTCGTCGCCGGAACCACACGCGGAGCCGACGGTCAACCCGGCGCCGATCACCAGCAGGAGACGCGAGGCGCGGAAGAGAGGCGGAGCGAACCCCGCTGCCGGACTCAGGGAAGCTCCTCCCGGACGAGCGTGAGGATCGCGGCCTGGGGAACGACCAGATACGTCTTTCCCTCGAACGAGATCTCGACCGCCGCCCGCCGGAAGAACAGGGCGTAGTCTCCCGCCTGGGCCTGCACCGGCATGTAGCGTGCCTCCCCCTGGCCGATCTTCCACGGCTCCTCGCTGAGCTCGGTGGGAGCGGAGACGGGCGTGCCCGGTCCGGTGGCGACCACGGTGCCACCCTGCACTTCCTTCTTGTCGACCGCGGTGGGCGGCAGGTACAGGCCGACGCGCGTTCGCTCCTCGCCTTCCTCCGGAGATACGAGGATTCTGTCTCCGACAACGATCAGGCGCTTCTTCCATCCGTCCATCGCGGCCTCCGAGGGGTGGCGTTGTATACGGAGGACAAGGTATTCGGTTCGCCCGCAGGCCGCGAAGTCTTGACGCGCTCCGGTCGCCGGCCTATCACCCGTTCGTGTGTCCCGTGGCCGAAGCCGTCCGCACATCTCACAGCAGAGCCTGAGCGCCCAGATGGGTCTACGCCATTTCTACCGCACGCCCGGCCTCACTGAATCCGCCAGGGCGGCGCTGCTCGACCGGGCGCGGGCGAACGGGCTGCCGGAGCTGTCCGACATCCGTACCGAGACGTGCTTCAACGTCGAGACGGACGCGCCCCTGTCGGAGACCGGAAGGCGGGTCCTGACCTGGCTGCTGAGCGAGACGTTCGAACCCTCTGGCTTCGGCGAGGACAGCTTCCTGCTCGACGGAGTCGAGGAGGAGCGGCTGCGAAGCGGCGCCCTCGGCGCGACCCTGCTGGAAGTCGGCCCCAGGATGAGCTTCACGACCGCGTGGTCCACGAACGCCGTCTCCGTCTGCCGTTCCTGTGGGCTGGAGGTCGTGCGACGAATCGAGCGCTCGAGACGGTACCGTGTGGAGGCGGACGACGGACTGGACGAAGGGCAGCGCGCTCGGTTCCTGCAGCTCGTGCACGACCGGATGACCGAATGTGCGTATCCGGCGACGCTGCAGACCTTCGAGCATGGCATCGCGCCCGAGCCGGTGCGGACGGTCCCGCTGCTGGAGAAGGGGCGGCTGGCGCTGGAGCGCATCAACCGGAGCATGGGGCTCGCGTTCGACGACTGGGACCTCGAGTACTACACGCGCCTGTTTCAGGAACGGGTGAAACGGGATCCTACGGATGTGGAGCTGTTCGACATAGCCCAGTCCAACAGCGAGCACTCCCGCCACTGGTTCTTCAAGGGTCGGCTGGTGGTGGACGGCGTGGAAGCGCCGGGGAACCTGATGGAGCTGCTGCGCGCCCCGCTGGAGGCGAATCCGCGAAACAGCATCATCGCCTTCAAGGACAATTCGAGCGCGATCCGCGGGTATCCGATACGCACGCTCATGCCCGAGAGCCCCGGCGAGCCCGGACGAATGGTCCCGGCAGAGGCGGAATACGACGTCATCTTCACGGCCGAGACGCACAACTTTCCCTCGGGAGTTGCTCCGTTTCCGGGAGCCGAGACGGGTGCCGGCGGACGTATCAGAGACGTCCACGCGACGGGCAGGGGGTCGCTCGTGGTGGCCGGCACCGCGGGTTATTGCGTCGGCAACCTCCGTATCCCCGGCTACGCGCTTCCGTGGGAAGACGCATCCTTCGCTTATCCCACGAATCTGGCTTCACCGCTCGAGATCGAGATCGAGGCCTCGAACGGGGCATCGGACTACGGAAACAAGTTCGGCGAGCCGTTGATCCAGGGCTACACACGCTCCTTCGGCATGCGGACGCCCGACGGCGAGCGCCGTGAGTGGATCAAGCCGATCATGTTCAGCGGCGGAATCGGACAGATAGACGCCCGGCACACGGATAAGGGCCCGCCGGAGCCCGGCATGTGGGTGGTGAAGATCGGAGGCCCGGCGTACCGCATCGGGATGGGAGGCGGAGCGGCATCCAGCATGGTGCAGGGCGAGAACGCGGCGGAGCTCGACTTCAACGCCGTGCAGCGTGGCGACGCGGAAATGGAGCAGAAGGTCAACCGCGTGCTGCGAGCCTGCGTCGAGCTGGGAGACGACAATCCCATCGTCAGCATCCACGATCAGGGCGCCGGCGGAAACTGCAATGTGCTGAAGGAGATCGTCGAGCCGGCGGGCGCGGTCATAGAAGTGCGCGACATCCCGGTGGGCGACGAGTCGCTCTCCGTACTCGAGATCTGGGGCGCGGAATACCAGGAGAACGACGCCCTGCTGTTACGGCCGGAGCACGAAGCCCTTTTCAGATCGCTGGCCGAGCGGGAGAAGGTGGAGGTGGCGTTCGTCGGCCGGGTGAGGGGTGACGGACGGATCGTGCTGCACGACGCGATCGATGAATCGACTCCGGTGAACCTGGATCTCGACGCAGTGCTCGGGGACATGCCGCAGAAGACGTTCGAGCTGGAGAGCGTCGATCCGGAGCTCAGTCCACTCGACCTGCCCCCCGATCTGACGGTCGCGGAAGCCCTGGACCGGGTGCTGCGGCTGCTGTCCGTGGGCTCGAAGCGCTTCCTCACCACCAAGGTGGATCGGTGCGTCACGGGGCTGGTGGCCCGGCAGCCCACCGCGGGCCCGCTCCAGCTCACCGTGGCCGACGTCGCGGTCATCGGGCAGACCCATTTCGGGATCACGGGCGCCGCAACGGCAATCGGCGAGCAGCCGATCAAGGGACTGCTCGACCCGGAGGCGATGGCCCGCATGTGCGTCGGCGAAGCGCTGACGAACCTGGTGTGGGCCCCCGTGAGCGCGCTCGAAGACGTGAAGTGCTCCGGCAACTGGATGTGGGCCGCCAAGCTGCCGGGCGAGGGCGCGAAGCTGGCGGCCGCCGCCGCGTCGCTGAGCGAATGCCTGACTCAGCTCGGGATCGCGATCGACGGTGGAAAGGACAGCCTCTCGATGGCGGCCCTGGCCCCCGGCGAGGACGGCGAGGACGAGACGGTGAAGGCACCCGGCTCCCTGGTCCTTTCGGCGTACGTGACCTGCCCGGACGTGACCGCGGTCGTCACGCCCGATCTCGAGCTCGCCGAAGCCGGACGCATCCTGTTCGTGGATCTTGCGGCCGGAAGCGTGCGGATCGGAGGCTCGGCCATCGCGCAGGCGTTCGGCCAGCTCGGTGACGTGGCGCCTGACCTGACGGACCCGGCGCGGCTCAGGCGGGCCTTCGAGGTGACGCAGCGACTGATCCGAGAGGACCAGGTCAGGGCAGGCCACGACCGGAGCGACGGGGGCCTGGTCACGACCCTGCTCGAGATGGCGTTCGCCGGCAACTGCGGGATCGAGGTCGACCTGCTCGGCGACGCTGGGCAGTCTATTCCGATCCTGTTCAACGAAGAGCTCGGCCTCGTGCTGGAGGTGCCGGCCGACAGGGCGGAGCGCGCGGTCGCCATGTTCCGCGCGGCCAACGTGACGTGCTGCGACATCGGACACGCGACCTCCGGCCACGGCGTGCGCATCTCGATCGCCGGCGAGCCCGTGCTCGAGGCGGACATGCGAGACCTCCGGGACGTGTGGGAATCCACCAGTTTCGAGCTCGACGGGTTGCAGGCCGATCGGACGTTCGTCGACCAGGAGAGGAAAGGGCTGCGACAGCGCGTCGGACCGACCTACCGGGTGCCCTGGACGGTGGAGCCCACCCGGCCGGAGATTCTGGTCCGGGCCGCAAAGCCCAAGGTTGCCGTGGTCAGGGAGGAGGGATCCAACTCGGACCGAGAGATGGCCTCCGCGTTCTTCCTTTCCGGGTTCGAGCCCTGGGACGTCACGATGTCCGACCTGCTCGCCCGACGCACCGGCCTCGAGAGCTTTCAGGGAATCGCGTTCGTCGGCGGGTTCAGCTACGCGGACGTGCTCGACTCCGCGAAGGGGTGGGCCGGCGTGATCCGATTTCATCCGGAGCTCGCCGAACAGTTCGATCACTTCGCGACGCGCCCCGACACGTTCACGCTGGGAGTGTGCAACGGATGCCAGCTGGAAGCTCTTTTGGGCTGGGTGCCGTGGCGCGGCATCGAACACTCGGTGCAGCCGCGGTTCATTCGCAATGCGTCGGACCGGTTCGAGTGCCGTTACAGCGCGGTGCGCATCCTCGAGAGCCCGTCCGTGCTGCTGCGGGGCATGGAGGGCGCGACGATCGGCGTGTGGCTCGCCCACGGCGAGGGACGGGCGTTCTTCCCCGACGCGGAGATCCTCGATCGAGTCGAAGCCCGGCGGCTGGCGCCGATACGTTTCGTGGACGATGCGGGCGACGTTACGGAGCGTTACCCTTTCAACCCGAACGGATCCGCCCACGGGATCGCCGCTCTCTGCTCACCGGACGGCCGGCACCTCGCCATCATGCCCCACCCGGAGCGCGGCTTTCTCAGCTGGCAGTGCGGCTGGAACCCGCCGGAATGGAGGGAACAGATCCGGGAGGCCGCGGATCGCGGTCAGCCCTTCCCCTCGCCCTGGCTGCGCATGTTCCAGAACGCCCGCGAGTGGTGCGATGGCTCCTAGGCCAGCGTCAGCGGACGTCCGGCAGTTAGCGACTTCACTCCGTCCGCCTCAGGTCGAGGTCCTGGAAGTCGTAGCTGAAGTCGACTGAGGGAGAGGCAGCCTTCATCCGAGCCCCGGCGACGCTGCCGTCGGCTGCCAGCTCGAACGTGATGAAGGCGTCGGCCCTCAGCTCGCGGTCTCTCCAGCGGACATAGAACGTGTCGAACTGCCAGTGCTCCAGGTCCCCGATCAGCGATGGCGTGCGGCCGAACTGAATCACCAGGTCCTCGCCTTCCGTCGCGATCGACACGTCCCCGTACCACTTGTCTCGGTAGGTCCCCGCATATCTCTCGATCGAGAGGGAGGGCCCGGATGCGCTGTCGCGCGCCGCAGCCTCCGACTTGTCCCGGGCCTCGACGGTCGAGTCCCGAAGCGCCATCAGGTCCCGCCACGCGCCGATCCAGTCGCTCGGCTCCGCTCCCAGATACTGGTCCAGAACGTGGTACGTGATCGCTTCGAAGGCGGCTCCCATCTCCTGACTCGTGAGCACCGCCACCCCGAGCTTGAGGTCCGGTATCATCGCGACCCGCGACACGTAGCCCGGGAGTCCGCCGGTGTGCGTGACGAGCTTGTGGCCCCGGTAGTCGCGAATGACGAAGCCCAGGGCGTAAGCCTGGTACTGGGGCTGAAGCGGGGCCAGCGCACCCGTCCATCGCCCGACCGGCATCGGCGTCACTGGATTCCACAGCTGACGCGTGGTGCCGGACTCGAACAACCGATCCCCTCCTGCGACCCGCCCCGAATCCAGTTGCACGATCATCCATTTCGCCATGTCGGACGCGGTGGAATTGATCCCGCCCGCGGCGTTGGTCGCCGTGGCGGCGAGCGGCTGCACGGGCCGCACCACACCTTCGACGCGTGCGTGGGGAGTCGCGACGTTGCCCTCCTCGAGAGTGGACGCCCGCGTGACCCGCGTGTCCGCCATCGCGAGGGGCTCGATGATCCGCGTTCGGACGAAGTCCTCCCAGGTCAGGCCGCTCACCTCCTCGATCACCAGCGCCGCCGCGTGGTACAGGATGTTGTCGTACGCGTACGCGCTGCGGAAGCTGGTCACCGGCTCCAGATATCGAAGCGCTTCGACGATCTCTCGCCGGGAGACGTCCGACTCGGGCCAGTAGAGCAGATCTCCCTGGCCGAGGCCCAGTCCGCTCCTATGCACCAGGAGATCGCGAACCCTCATCTCGCGGGTCACCCACGGGTCCCACATCTGGAACCACGGAAGGTAGTCGATCACCCGGCCGTCCCAGTCGATCAGGCCTTCCTCCACGAGCAGTCCGAGCGCCGTGGCCGTGAACGCCTTCGTGTTGGACGCGATCCCGAAGCGCGTGTGCTCGTCGACCGGGGTATCTTCCCCGAGGCGACGGACGCCGTACCCGCGCGCCAGCACCACGTGACCGTCCTTCACGATGGCGACCGCGATACCCGGGACCTCGAAGGTCTCCCGCGTGCGCTGCACCCACGCATCGATGTCGGGCACCTCCTCGGCCGCCTCCTGAGCGAAGCCCTCGACGCCGGTGACAGCCAGGAATCCGATGAGCAGAAAGGATAGTCTCGGACGCAGGAACATGGGTCGCGGCTCCGGGTCTGGGGTGCGAGATTCCGTCGGGACGTGCGGGATGAATCTAGGGTGCCGGAAGAGCCGTAGGAAACACCGGACCCGCGCTCTTCGTCAACCGATCTGGAAGGCATGGAACACGTGGCGATATCCTCGTCGCTGGTCGGCGCGATCACTTTTTTCCTGCTTCTGGGGATGATCGCGTACGTCGTCATCAAGGAGACGGTCAAGACCATCCTCAAGCCGGCGCTCGTGGTCGTCGTGCTCGCGATCGTCGCCGTGTGGGCCGGAATCCTCGACGAGACGGCGGTGGGTCACGGATTCGAATGGATCGGAGACCGCCTCGTGACGGCCGTCGACGGCGTCTCCGGCTGGGTGGCCGAGTCCTGGGAGGAGCGCGCCGGGGGCGATTGAGGCCCGTCGAGCCGCCGGGACCCGGCGGGGTGTCAGCGAGCTTGGGTCTCGCCGCGACTCCGCCTAT
>CANPVW010000313.1 GCA_947581745.1 Candidatus Benthicola azotiphorus | reverse complement strand
CTACTCGGGACACGAGAACAAGGTCAAGACGCTGCTCGAGCGGAAGATCGCCGATCTGCCGGGTGAGCCCGAGGAGAAGGTGATCCGGGAGGTCATCGTGCCGACCCGCGAGGTGGTCGAGATCAAGGGCGGCAAGAAGATCCGGTCCACGAAACGCCTGTATCCGGGTTACGTCCTCGTGAACATGGTCCTGAACCAGGAGACCATGTTCCTCGTCAACAGCGTACAGAGCGTCATCAAGTTCCTCGGCGGCGGCACGGCCCCGCAGCCGCTCAGGCCGGACGAGATCAACAAGATCCTCGGCGTGGCGGAAGCGGTCGAGGAAGAGGGACCGAAAGAGGAGATTCCGTTCCACGTCGGTCAGGTCGTGGAGGTCATGGAAGGACCTTTCAGCGACTTCAGCGGCACGGTGGAAGAGGTGATTCCGGACAAGGGCAAGGTCCGAGTCCAGGTGAGCCTGTTCGGCCGGCCTACCAGCGTTGAGCTGGATTACACGCAGCTCAAGGGATTCTGAGCAGGGATACTATGGCGGCACCGAAGAAGAAGGTCATGGCGCTCGTGAAGCTGCAGATTCCGGCAGGCCAGGCCACGCCGGCCCCGCCCGTGGGTCCGGCCCTCGGTCAGCACGGCGCGAACATCATGGATTTCTGCAAGCAGTTCAACGCCAGGACGTCGAATCAGCCCGGGATGATCATCCCGGTCGTGATCACGATCTTCCAGGATCGGAGCTTCACCTTCATCACGAAGACGCCGCCTGCCGCGGTGCTGTTGAAGAAGGAGCTCGGCCTGGCGTCCGGGTCGGCGGAGCCGAACCGGGACAAGGTCGCGAAGGTCACGCACGCTCAACTGGTGAAGATCGCGCGCATCAAGATGGAAGACCTCAACGCGAACGACGAGGAAGCGGGCGCCCGGATGATCGCGGGGACGGCACGCTCCATGGGAATCGAGGTGGCGGACTGATGGCGAAGCACGGCAAAGGGTATCGGGCGGCCGTGGAGACCCTCGACATGGAGGCGCTTCTCGGTCCCCGCGAGGCCCTGCAGGCGGTCAAGGAGCTGGCCTACGCCAAGTTCGACGAGACGGTGGACGCGGCGGTGCGACTCGGGGTGGATCCCCGGCACGCCGACCAGATCGTCAGGGGCACGGTGGTTCTGCCCGCGGGCACCGGTCGGGACGTCCGCGTGCTCGTGATCGCTCAGGGCGAGAAGGCGAAGGAGGCCGAAGAGGCCGGCGCCGACTTCGTGGGCGCCGAGTACGTGGAGAAGATTCAGGGCGGCTGGCTCGAGTTCGACGTGGCGATCGCCACGCCCGACATGATGAAGGACGTCGGCAAGCTGGGCCGGGTGCTCGGACCGCGGGGCCTCATGCCGACGCCGAAGGCGGGCACCGTGACGATGGACGTCGCCCGTGTCGTGCGGGAATCCAAGGCGGGACGTATCGAGTTCCGGGTGGACAAGACCGGGATCATCCACGCCCCCGTGGGAAAGGTGAGCTTCGAGCTGGAAGCGCTCCTGACGAACTTCGAGGCGCTGATGGAAGCCATCAGGCGCAACAGGCCGGCTGCGGCGAAGGGCACGTACATCCGGAGCGTGACGGTCTCCAGCACTATGGGGCCTGGGGTCGGAATCGACCCCAACGTATATCGCTAAGCGCGCGATCCGCCGACGGACGCGGATCCAGGTCGGGATAGCTCTATGGCAATGAAACTGGACAGGAAGCAGACGATCACCGAGGAGCTGCAGGGAAAGCTGAGCTCCGCGGAAGTCGTCTACCTGACGGACTTCACGGGACTTACCGTGGAGGCGATCGGCGATCTCCGGAAGAAGCTCCGCGAGGAGGCCGGCGCCGAGTACCGCGTGGTGAAGAACACGCTCACGCTGCGAGCGCTCGAAGGGACGGACCTGCCGGACCTGCAGGAGCACCTGCAGGGACCGACGGCCCTGGTCCTCGCGGGCTCGGATCCGGTGGCTCCGGCCAAGGTCGTGCGGGAGTTCGCGAAGGGAAACGACGAACGCCCCGTCGTGAAGGTCGGCGTGGTGGAGCGACGGGTCGTCACGCAGGAAGAAGTGACGAGGCTGGCGGAACTTCCGCCAAGAGAGCACCTGCTGGCGGCGATCGCCGGCAGTCTGACGGCCGGCGTCGGGGGTATCGCGGGAGCGCTGAATTCGCTCATTCGCGACATCGCCTACATGGTCGAGGAAGTGGCGAAGCAGGGGGAGCAATAGGGACGGGTCCCGGATCCCCACGGGGAGAGCACGGTCCGATGCCATCGGGACCGGCCCCTACATGATGAAACACAGTGGCAGGGAGCACAGGGAGAAATGAGCAAGGTTGACGAGCTTCTCGACGCGATCGGCTCGCTGACGGTCCTCGAGGCCGCGGAGCTGAAGGAGAAGATGGAGGACAAGTTTGGTGTCACGGCGGCCGCTCCGGTCGCGGTGGCAGCCGGTGTTGGAGCCGCGCCGGGCGCCGCTGCCGAGGAGCAGACGGAGTTCGACGTGATCCTGGCGGGGATCGGCGACAAGAAGATCCAGGTCATCAAGGCCGTGCGAGAGGTCACTTCGCTCGGGCTTAAGGAGGCCAAGGATCTCGTGGACAACGCTCCCAAGCCGGTGAAGGAAGGAGTCTCCAAGGAGGAGGCCGAGGCTATCAAGGCGAAGCTGGAAGAGCAGGGAGCCACAGTCGAGTTGAAGTAGTGGTGTTCTCGGGGTTCGGCACGCCGGACCCCGCCACGACAACTCGAGCGTTGGCTCTAGATGCGTAGCTCTTCGAACAACAAGGCAGTTCGCGCTCGCACGGCGCCCTTTGCGCCCCGGCGGCCCGTTAACGGGTCTCCGGGGGTCAGGGCGCTCTGTGCCTTTGGCTCGCCGTACATGACCGGTCCGCGAGACCGGTCCACCATCAGGGGTGACCAAGTTGGCTGAACCGAACAACACCGGATCCGTGGTCTCTTTCGCGAAGCTGGATTCTCCGATGGAGACTCCGCATTTCCTGGACGTGCAGATCCAGGCCTTCGAGAGACTTCTGCAGCCCGACATCGAGGGCGAGCGACGGGACGTGGGCCTCGAGAGGATCTTCAACGAGATCTTCCCGATCGATGACGTGAACGGGAACTACTCGCTGCAGTTCCAGGACTATTCGCTCGGCGAGCCGAAGTACTCGGTCGACGAGTGCATGGAGCGCGACATGACCTATGCGGCGCCGCTGAAGGCGACGCTGAGGCTCGTGCTGTGGGAGGACCTGGGCGACGGCGAGCGCCGACCGGCGGACATCCTCGAGAAGGAGGTCTACCTCGGCGACCTTCCCTTGCTGACGGAGCACGGGACGTTCGTGGTGAACGGTGCCGAGCGAGTCATAGTCAGCCAGCTTCACAGATCGCCGGGAGTGGTGTTCGAAGAAAACGTGCACCCGAACGGCACGCGGCTGTTCTCGGCCCGCATCATCCCGTTCCGCGGCTCGTGGGTCGAGTTCACGCTCGACATCCACGACGTGATCCACGTTCACATCGACAAGCGCAAGAAGTTCCCGGCCACCGCTCTGCTCCGGGCCCTGGGCCACGGGACGGATCCGGACATCCTGGAGCTGTTCTACGAGCATCGCGAGGTCATGCTGGGCGAGATCTCCGAGGACCGGACGATGCGGCGCGAAGTCGTCGGGACTCCCCTCGTGGAGTCGATCCTGGACGCGGAGTTCGAGGGAGAGGCTCGAGAGCAGAGCCTGCGTGAGTTCGATCCGGCGAAGGACGAGCCGATGTGGCTCGCGGACGACGTGAAGTCGGGTGATGAAGTACTGGCCCGGCTCGGCGAGCGCCTGGACGACACGCTGTCGAGGCGGTTCAGGGACGCCGGAGTGGAGGAAGCGCCGGTGTTCGACGACGCGGCCGCCTTCGTGGCGCGGCGTGGCGAGGAATTGACGGACGAACTGTACGACCGGCTGCTTCGGGCCGGTGTCGAGCGCATCGAGGTGTTCTCCAGCGCCGCCTTCATTCCCATGCGAGGCTCGTTCGAGGATCTGACGATGCGGCGGGACTGGAGCGTCCAGCCGACCCTGGCGGCCGACGTGACCGATCCGAAGACGGGAAAGATCCTCGCGAAGCGCGGCTCGGAGTTCACGGAGAAGCTGTTCACCGACCTGCGGGCGAAGCGGGTACGGGACGCTCTCGTGTTCACGGGAGGTCCGCGGGGGGAATCTCCCCTGATCCGGAACACGCTGGCCAAGGACCCGACGAAGGGCGAGGCGGAGGCGCTGCGGAACATCTACTCGCTGGTCCGCCCGGGGGAGGCGCCCAATCTCGAGACCGCCCGCACGGCTCTCGATCGGCTGTTCTTCAACCCCAAGCGCTACGACCTCGGTCGAGTCGGCCGTCACAAGGTCAACCACCGCCTGCGCGACGTCTACCGGCTGCTGGACATTCCGGTGCCCACGGCCGACACGACAGTGCTCGCCCCGTCCGACTTCGTGGCGATCGTCCGCTATCTGATCGAGCTCAGCGAGGGCCGGGGATACACGGACGACATCGATCACCTCGGCAACCGTCGGGTCCGGTCGATCGGCGAGCTGATCGCCAACCAGTTCTCGGTCGGCCTCTCACGGATGGCCCGGCTGGTCCGCGAGCGCATGTCGATCAACAGCGATCCGGACAAGATGAGCATCGACGACCTGGTGAACGCGCGGACGGTCAGCGCCGTCATCCAGGCCTTCTTCGGCAGCTCGCAGCTGAGCCAGTTCATGGATCAGACCAATCCCCTGGCGGAGCTGACCCACAAGCGGCGTCTCAGCGCGCTCGGTCCGGGCGGGCTGAGCCGCGAGCGCGCCGGCTTCGAAGTGCGTGACGTGCACTATTCGCACTACGGCCGGATGTGCCCGATCGAGACGCCGGAAGGCCCGAACATCGGCCTCATCACGTCGATGACCACGTTCTCCAGGCTCAACGAGCTGGGGTTTCTCGAGACTCCGTACCGGAAGGTCGTCGACGGGATCGTCACGGATGAGATCGAGTGGCTGTCCGCGTCCGAAGAGGAGGACTTCGCGGTCGCGCAGGCGAACGCGGTCCTCAATCCGGACGGGAGCTTCCTGAAGGACCTG
>CANPVW010000312.1 GCA_947581745.1 Candidatus Benthicola azotiphorus | reverse complement strand
GTGGTGCCTGCTCGTGCTGGGCTGGGTGCTCGTGCCCTTCTACGCGCGAAGCCGCGTGTTCACGATGCCCGAGTTCCTGGAGCGCCGCTTTTCACCCGCCGCACGGACGGTGCTGTCCGGCGTCTCACTGGTGGCCTACGTGCTCACCAAGCTGGCGGTGGGGATCTTCGCGGGCGGTATCGTGTTCGGCACCCTGCTCCCGGAGCTGCAGGTCCGCATTCTCGGACTGACCTTCAACAGCTTCTGGGTCGGGTCGGTGCTGGTGGTGCTCCTCACCGGGCTCTATACCGTGCTCGGCGGGATGCGGGCGGTCGCCTATACCGAGGCCCTGCAGACGCTCGTCCTGGTCGTCGGGTCGATCCTGCTCACCGCGTTCGGGCTCAAGGCGCTCGGAGGGTGGGGCGAGCTGCGCGCGGCCCTGGACCCGGACCTGTTCAACCTGTGGAAGCCGCTGGTGCCGGAAGGCATGACCGGAACCTGGGCGCCGGTGATCGAGCCCGACCGGATCGCGTGGTACTTCAACGGCAACTATCCGTGGCTCGGCATGCTGTTCTGCGCCCCCATCATCGGGCTGTGGTACTGGACCACCGACCAGTACATCGTGCAGCGGGCGCTGAGCGCGCGGGACGAGCGGGAGGCCAGGCGCGGCTCGATCTTCGCGGCGTTCCTCAAGCTCCTGCCGGTGTTCATCTTCATCATCCCGGGGATGATCGCGCTCGCGCTCGCCCGGACGGGCCGCGCCGCGGGCCTCGAGTCGATGGTGGACGCGACCGGCCAGGTGACCGATGCCGCGCAGGCGGCCTTCCCCCTGCTGGTGGCTTCCGTGCTGCCGGTCGGAATTCGCGGTCTCGTGGTAGCGGGACTGCTGGCGGCACTCATGAGCTCGCTCGCCGGGGTGTTCAACGCGAGCTCCACGCTGTTCACGATCGACTTCTATCAGAGGCTCCGGCCCCAGTCCTCCCAGGATCGGCTGGTATGGATCGGGCGCGTCGCCACCACGGCCATGGTGGGGATCAGCCTCCTGTGGATACCCGTCATACAGGGATCGGAGGGACTCTACGAGTACCTCCAGGGCGTCCAGGGCTACCTGGCGCCGCCGATCTTCGCCGTCTTCTTCCTGGGCGTGTTCATGAAGCGCCTCAACGCGCAGGGGGCCCTCTCGGCTCTCATCGTGGGCTTCCTGCTGGGCGCGTTCCGGCTGGCCGTGGACACGCCGGTGAGCCTGGGCCTCGGAGGCATGGAGGGCGGCTACGCCACCGGCTCGTTCCTGTGGTTCATCAACAACGTCTACTTCCAGTACTACAGCCTGTTCATCTTCGTCGTCTCGGCGGCCGTGATGATCGGCGTCAGCTATGCCACGACGCCCCCCGACGAGGCCAGGATCTCCGGGCTCACCTACGGCACCTTGACCCAGGACGACCGCGCCCTGTCGCGCTCGAGCTGGAACCGCTGGGACGTGGCGAACTCCGCGCTGGTGCTCGTCCTGATCGTCTGCGCGTACCTCTACTTCCGGGGATAGCCGGATGAGCCGAGCCGTCCTCTGGGACCTCGACGGCACCCTCGTGGATTCCGCGGAGCAGCACTATCGCTCCTGGCGGGAGACGCTCGGATCGTGCGGCGTGGCGATCACGCGGCAGGACTTCCTCGGCACGTTCGGACAGCGAAACGACTCCATTCTCGCGGGGTGGCTCGGTCCGGATGTCTCGCCCGAGCGAATCCGTGAAATCGGAGAGGTCAAGGAGGCGCTGTACCGCGAGCTCGTGACGGCCGAGGGGCCGCATCCGCTCCCCGGTGCCGCGGAATGGGTCCGGCGGCTCGATGAGTCAGGGTGGCGGCAGGCCGTGGCCTCATCGGCGCCGCGGCGGAACGTGGAGGTCGCCGTGGAGGCGCTCGGCCTCGCGCGACACTTCAGCGCGCTGGTCGCCGCCGAGGACGTGCGGAAGGGCAAGCCGGCGCCGGAGGTGTTCCTCACCGCCGCCAGCCTGCTCCGCACGCCGGAGAGGCGGGCCGTGGTCGTCGAGGACGCGGCGGTGGGGATCGAGGCCGCGAGACGGGCCGGGATGGCGAGCATCGGGGTCGGCGTCAGCGGACTCGACGCCGCGGACATCGTGATTCCGTCGCTGCTCGACCTGGCGGACGACGCCTTCGACCGACTGGTTCCCCTCTGACATCGCACCAACACTGGGAGGCCGGCGTGAGCACCTGCACGAGAAGAGAGTTCGTGACTACCACGGTGGCGGCCGGAATCGCGGTGACGGGCCCCCGCTTCGCCCGCTTCGCCGACTCGCGGATCGAGGTGCTGCTCGACGAACCGATCGGCACCATCGCGCCCGAGATCTACGGGCACTTCGTCGAGCATCTGGGCGGCGTGGTGTACGACGGCGTGTGGGTGGGCGAGGACTCCCCGATTCCCAACCTCGGGGGGGTGCGCCGCGCTCTGGTCGAGGCACTCCGTCCGATCCGGCCCGCGGTCATGCGGTGGCCCGGCGGCTGCTTCGCCGACGCGTACGACTGGAGAGACGGCGTAGGACCGAAGTCGGAGCGTCCGCGGCGGACCAACGTGTGGATCGACCAGTCTTCCCTCCAGGGACTCGGCAACGTGCCCGCGAAGTACGATCCCAACCATTTCGGTACCAACGAATTCGTGCGGTTCTGCCGCCTCATCGGTGCGGAGCCGTACCTGGCCGTCAACGTGCGCTCCCTGCCTCCCATGGCGTTCTTCGAGTGGCTCGAGTACTGCAACTCTCCGGCGGGAAGCACGTCCCTGGCGGAGCTCCGGGAATCCGGGGGCGATCGGGAGCCGTTCGGCGTCCGGTACTGGGGAATCGGCAACGAGTCGTGGGGGTGCGGCGGCAACTTCACCCCCGAGGAGTACGCTTCCGAGTATCGTCGGTTCGCCACCTGGTCCACACCCCGGTACGGCGTTGACCTGGAGTTCATCGGCGCCGGTCCGAGCGGCCGGGATCTGGACTGGACGAGGCGCTTCTTCGAGAAGATGGTGGAGCGGCGTGAGCTCGACAGGATGTGGGGGTGGGCGCTCCACCACTACTCCAGCGCGCCCGACGGCGAGGCGATCGCCTTCGACGACACCGCCTGGTACGACCTCCTGGCGAGCGCCGACCGGATGGAGGAGATCGTCGCCGCGCAGTGGCAGGTGATGGGTGAGCTGGACCAGGAGCATCGGGTCAAGATCGTGGTGGACGAATGGGGCGCCTGGCACCGGATGACGACGAACGTGGATCCGACGCACCTGTTCGGACAGCAGTCGACGATCCGCGACGCGCTGGTCGCGGGACTCACGCTCGACACTTTCAACCGTCACGCCGACAAGGTCGCGATGGCGAACATCGCACAGCTCGTCAATTGCATCCAGTCGCTCTTCCTGGCGCACGAGGACCGATTCGTGCTGACGCCGACGTACCACGTCTTCTCGATGTATGCAGCGCATCAGGGAGCGACCGCTGTGCGGGTAGTCGCGTCGGCACCTGAAGCCCATTGGGTGGACGGCGAGGATCGAGCCCGCTCCATCTGGGGGTTGAGCGGCTCGGCCTCGGTGCGGGACGGCGCACTCACTCTGACGGTGACCAATCCTCACCTCTCGGAGTCGCGAGAGGCGGAGATCGCCATTCGGGGCGGCTCGGTCCGGTCGGTCGCGGCCGTGACGCTGGTGGCGGGAGACGTGCACGACCACAACACGTTCGATGCGCCCGACATCGTGGCGCCGGTGAGAACACGGCTCCAGCCGGGCGGGTCGACGCTCGTCCACCGGTTTCCCGCCGCGTCCGTGACGAAGCTCGAGGTCACCCTCGGGGCGTAGGCACTCTCACGACGCGATTTCACTTCGGATGGCCTCGAGCAGCGGCGTCGGGTCCGGACCCTCGCCCAGGGCGTGGGATTCGCAGGCCGCGTAGGCTCGAGCCATGGTCCGGTAGATCTCGACGTGCGCGGCGATCGGTCGGACCACGTCCCCCGGGGCCGGTCGCGCGATTCCGGCCACGACCTCCTCCCAGCCGATGCCCTCACCCTCGTCCAGGAGGTCGGCGTGCCACGCGCGAAGCGCCGCGCCGAGGGCCGCCGCGTCCGCCGCGGCAACGGGACGAACCTCCGCTTCGAACACATCTGCCACGACCTGGAGTATCTCCCGGTTCCGCGCCGCGCCGCCGGTTGCGTGGATGGTACCGGCGCGCGGGCCCATCCATGCCGTGTGCCGGGCGGCCGCCAGCATCTGACCCTCGACCACGGCCCGCACGTTCGCCCGGCCGTCCCGCTCATCCAGTCCGTATCGCCGCGCTCCAGGCGCGAGCACGGGCGGAGTGATCTCCGGCTCGAACCACGGAAGCATCACCCGTCCCCCATTCCCCGCTGGCGTCTCGGCCAGGGCGCGCGAGAATCCCTCCCAGTCGAGGCCGCAGGCGTCGCGCACCCGCTCCCTCGCGAGGGATCCGTTCCGAAAGCATACCAGGGCCATCGGCTCGCCGGTGGGCGCCACGAACACGTGGCCCGCTCCCGAGGGGTCCGTGCGCGCCCCGGAGAGGAGACCGAACACGGTGTCGCTCGTTCCCAGGGAGACGGCGACCGTCGCGGCATCCACCAGCCCCACGCCGATCGCCGTCGACGGATTGTCGCCGGTCCATGCCACGACCTTCGCCGGGGGAAGTCCGTGCCTCTCGGTCCAGTAGGGGGCCAGCCTTCCGACGATCGACCACGGCGCGACGAGCTCCGGCAGCCTCCGCGCCAGCCCGGGGGCGGTGGCTCGCAAGGCCTTCTCCGACCACCGGCGGGAACCCAGGTCCATCAGGTTCATGCCCGATGCGTCACCATGGTCCAGCGCCGCGTGCCTGCCGGTGAGCAGGGAGGCCAGGAAGGAGCTGACCAGGTGGATGCGGTCCGTGGCCCGATACGCGGCGGGCTCGCGGTCGTGCATCTTCCGGATCTGCGGACCGGTGAAACGCTCGCAGGCGGACGACCCGGTCAGCTCGCGCACGGCTGCCGCTCCGCCCAGGGCCTCCGTGATCGCGGCGCATTCGGCGGTCGTGCTGGCGTCCATCCAGATCGGCGCGTCGGGCCGGCTCAGCATCGGACCCACCTGCACCGACAGGGGGCGACCGGGGTCGAGCTCGCGGAGGCGCGCCGCGGCGCCGGCGTTCAGGTACACGCTCCCGTGCTGCTGCGCCGCGCCCGAGACGGCCCGCAGCCCGGTGAGGGCGAAATCGCTCTCGGATCCGAGGATCTGCATGAACCGGTCGAGCGCTTCGGCCCACAGGATGGGAGATGATGCCGCGACCAGCGGATCGTCATGCGGCAGCACGCCGGTCCGCGTCCCGTACTGTGGAAACTCGGCATCGAACTCGATGGAGCGGCGAAAGACGACCTGCTTCGCGTTTCCCGACACCTCCAGTACGAGGCCGGTCAGGCTCTGTGTGCTCGAATCGAGTCCGAGATAGAATGCCACCCTCAGTATCCTCTGGCCTTCGCGCCGGCCGTCCGGTCTCTTCGCCAGACACGACCCACTGCACAGTGGCCGCTCCGGCCGGTCCTTTCAAGAAGCTTCAGATCCGGAATGCTCCCGATCTTCGAGCGGTGTCGCGAGCTCAAACCGGTCGCGGCGTTCGCCGCCCATAGGCCTCGCCAAATCCGTTGCTGGTCGGCATATTCAGCGAACCATTCCTACTGCACGCCCGGCCTCACACTTCCGGGCACTCGACTTGGAGATTGTCCCATGACACGAAGCCCGAGATTCCCGATGGATCTGCGTTCTCTTACGACGGGGCTCGCTGCGGCGCTGGTGTTCTGTGCGGCGGGCTGCCAGCAGCAGTCCGGCACGGCGACGGGAACCAGCGCCGGGGCGGCAAACCAGCCGCAGGTCACGGGGAAGCTGGGTTCGCCCAGCGCGACGACCACGATCGACGGCAGACAGCTGCCGGCGCCACAACCGGAATTCGGCGGGGTCATCAAGGAAGAGGCGTCACAGTCGACGGCGTGGTGGCCGCCGCGGATCGTGCCGCCCAGCGAGGCGCCGAACGTTCTTCTCATCATAACGGATGACGCCGGTTTCGGAGTGCCGAGCACGTTCGGCGGAGTGATCCCGACGCCGACGATGGATCGCGTCGGGAACAACGGTCTGCGCTACAATAACATCCACTCGACCGCGCTTTGCTCGCCGACGCGCGCCGCGCTCATCACCGGTCGGAACCATCACTCGGCGGGCTTCGGCGTGATCTCCGAGCAGTCGACGGGTTTCCCGGGCTACAACAGCATCATTCCCGAGGACAAGGCGACGATCGGTCGCATCCTGCTCGACAACGGCTACTCCACGGCCTGGTTCGGCAAGGACCACAACACGCCGGCTTTCGAAGCGAGCCAGGCTGGACCCTTCGATCTGTGGCCGACCGGCATGGGCTTCGAGTACTTCTACGGATTCGTGGGCGGCGACGCGAACCAGTGGGAGCCGAACCTGTTCCGGAATACCAGTCAGATCTACCCGTTCGCGGGCGATCCGGAGTGGAACCTGGTCACCGGCATGGCGGACGACGCGATCGACTATCTGAATCGGATGAATCAGACCGTGCCCGACAAGCCGTTCTTCGTCAAGTACGCGCCGGGCGCCACGCACGCGCCGCATCACCCGACCCAGGAATGGGTGAAGAAGATCCACGACATGCATCTGTTCGACGACGGTTACAACAAGCTGCGCGAGCGGATCTTCGAGAACCAGAAGCGCCTGGGCGTGATCCCGGAGGGTACCGAGCTGGAGCCGTGGCCGACGGACGTCCTCAAGAACTGGGATGACCTGACGCCCGTGGAGCAGAAGCTCTTCATCAAGCAGGTGGAGATCTTCGCCGCGTATGCGGCCTACAACGACTACGAGATCGGGCGGGTCATCGACGCCATCGATGACATGGGCAAGCTCGACAACACACTCATCATCTATATCAACGGCGACAACGGAACCAGCGCCGAGGGCGGCCCGCTGGGGACACCGAACGAGGTCGCGTTCTTCAACGGCATCAACATGATGCCGGCCGAGACGCAGATGAAGTGGTACGATGTGTGGGGGACCGAGCAGACCTACAATCACATGTCGGCGGGCTGGTCCTGGGCCTTCGACACTCCCTTCACCTGGTTCAAGCAGAACGCCTCCAAGCTCGGCGGCATCCGGCAGAACATGGCCGTCATGTGGCCGGAGCGTATCAAGGACAAGGGTGGTCTGCGAGAGCAGTTCATGCACGTGATCGACGTCGTGCCGACGATTCTCGAGGTGACCGGCATTCCGGCGCCCGAAACGGTAGACGGCATCAAGCAGGCGCCGATCGAGGGCACCAGCTTCGCCTACACGTTCGATGCGGAGAACGCCAAGGCGCCTTCTCGCCACACGACCCAGTATTTCGAGATGTTCGGGCAGTGGGCGCTGTATCATGAAGGCTGGCTGCTCAGCACCAAGGTGAACCGGGCGCCGTGGGAGGCCTTCGGCGCCGCCAACGAGGATCCGCTCAACAACCAGGTGCTCGAGCTCTACGACCTGACCACTGACTTCAGCCAGTCCCACAACGTAGCCGATCAGAATCCGGACAGGGTGAAGCAGATGAAGGAGCTGTTCGTCGCGGAGGCGAAGAAGTTCCAGGTCTTCCCGATGGATGCTTCGGTCGCGGCGCGCATCGTCGCACCGCGCCCGAACATCACGGCCGGTCGCACCGAGTTCGTCTATACGTACCCGATGGTCGGCCTGCCACAGGGCGACTCACCGTCTCTGCTCAACACCTCCTACACCATCACCGCGGAAATCGAAGTGCCGCGGGGCGGGGCCGAGGGCATGATCCTGACCTCCGGCGGGCGGTTCACCGGCTACGGCTTCTACCTGCTCAAGGGCAAGCCGGTGTTCCTGTGGAATCTGCTCGACCTCGAGCGGATCAAGTGGGAAGGGCCGGACGCGCTCACGCCCGGCAAGCACACCGTCGAGTTCGACTTCAAGTACGACGGCCTCGGCGTGGGCACGCTCGCCTACAACAGCATGAGCGGCCTCGCCCGCCCCGGCACCGGCACGCTCTCGGTGGACGGCAAGGTGGTTGCCACGAAGAAGATGGAGAAGACGGTTCCCATGATCCTGCAGTGGGACGAGAGCTTCGACATCGGGTGGGACACGCTGACCGGGGTGAACGACGAGGACTACACGCCGCCGTTCAGGCTGACCGCGAAGCTCGACAAGCTGACGATCAAGGTGGACCGACCGCAGCTGTCCGATGCGGACATTCAGAAGCTCCAGGCGGCGCAACGCGACAACAAGGCGAGCGAGTAGCTGTAATTGCTCGGCTTTCCAGTTCTGCAGCGCGGGCGGATCGCATCGGTAACGGTGTGGTCCGCCTTTGCACAGGCGCAGCAAGCGCCCACGGTTTGAGAGGACTCCTCTGTCATGAAAGCGCTATCGATCGTAGCCAGTGCCGCGACGGCTCTCATCTTCGCGCAGTGCGGCCCGGAGGCGGAGCCGGCGCCGGATTTCTCGTCGGTCAGCCGGGTCGATTCCGGTGTCGCCGCCTCGGTGATGCTCACTGCCTACAGCACGACCCTCAGGGCCAATGGGGAGGACTGGACGCGGTTGAGGATCGCCGTGACGGACAGTACCGGTCACGAGATCACTTCCGCGGAGGACTCGGTTCGTATCTACGTGACGGGTGACGGGACGATCACGGCACTGGATGGCACCAGACCAGCGATGCTGACGGACACGGCAGACGCGCCGTACACCCCGGTGAAGCTGGTGAACGGGGTTGCGACTCTGGCGTTCAAGGCGGGAACGACCCCGGACCGTGTGGAAGTGGAAGCGCGTTCGGGCGCCCTCCCGGCGGGATCGCATCAGATCCACACCATTCCGGCCGATGTCGAGCTGATGAAGCCGACACCGGAGCAGCTCTCTGCTACCACGAAGTCGATCGACCGGATGATCGGTGCCGATATTTCGTTCCTGCCTCAGATCGAGAGCGGCACGGGGAGGTTCTCCCCAAGGCAAGGCCGGTTCATCGAGGACGGGCAGGAGACGGATGCGATCGAGCTGCTGAGGAACCACGGCTTCAACTACATAAGACTGCGGATCTTCGTGAACCCGGAAAACCCGGAGGGCTATTCACCGGAGCAGGGATTCTGCGACCTCGATCACACTCTCGCGATGGCCAGGCGAGTCAAAGCTGCCGGCATGGGACTCCTGCTCGACTTTCACTACAGCGACTACTGGGCGGATCCCCAGCAACAGAACAAGCCCCTGGCGTGGGCCGAGCTCGACTATGATGGGCTGAGGGATGCCGTGAGGGAGTACACCACCGCCGTTCTCACCGCGCTGCAGAATCAGGGAACGCTGCCGGACATGGTGCAGATCGGAAACGAGATCAATCACGGGCTCCTGTGGCCGGATGGTCACATCGGCAATCTGGACAATCTGGCCGGGCTCCTTCAGGCCGGTGTGGAAGGGGCTGAAGCCGTCGATCCCGAAATGCCGGTGATGATGCACATCGCCCTCGGAGGTCAGAACGACGAGGCGCGATTCTGGCTCGACAACATGATCGCCAGGGGTGTGAAGTTCGATATCATCGGCGTTTCGTACTATCCGCGCTGGCACGGTACGCTCGAGGACCTCTACGCCAACCTGCACGACCTCACCGATCGCTATGCCAAGCCGATCAACGTCGTGGAGTACTCGAACTACAAGCGTGAGGTGGCCGACATCGTGTTCGGCCTCCCCGACGACATGGGCAAGGGGACGGCGATCTGGGAGCCCCTCGGATGGAGAAGCGGCCTGTTCGACCGGGAGGGCAACGTGACCGAGCTGATCGAAGTCTACGATGGGTTGAATGCGAGGTACATTCAGGAATCGAGCTAGTCGTCTTCTGCCTCGAATGCCGGCAATGCCCGTGAGACGACTCATGTTCCCGGCGATCGTCCTGGCGGCGGCAATTCCGTCGGCCGGGCTCCGCGCGCAGGTGCTCCTCCCCTACCAGGACTCGGACCGCCCCGTGGCGGAGCGCGTGCAGGACCTGCTCGGCCGGATGACGCTCCGGGAGAAGTTCTGGCAGCTCTACATGTCGCCCGGTAGCC
Organism: Candidatus Benthicola azotiphorus; assembly: GCA_947581745.1. GTDB lineage: Bacteria > Gemmatimonadota > Gemmatimonadetes > Palauibacterales > Palauibacteraceae > Benthicola > Benthicola azotiphorus. The sequence goes on along the minus strand of CANPVW010000312.1, from coordinate 9,240 downwards.
TGGACGATGCATCCCACGACTACTCCTCCGGCGCCTTCGGCCTTCAGGTTTCCATGCCCCCGGGCGCGCTCGCAGATTCCTCGGCCGGGGGTATGGCAGCGGCTCATGCGGCGCGGATCAACGAGATTCAGAAGTACTTCGTGGAGGAGACGCGGCTCGGCATCCCGATCATCGCCTTCGATGAGGCGCTTCACGGTCTGGTCCGAAGCGGCGCGACGTCGTTTCCCCAGGCCATCGGGCTCGCGGCGACCTGGGACACGGCCCTGGTGGGCCGGGTCGCGGGCGTCATTGCCGCGGAGAGCCGGTCGCGGGGCGTTCGGCAAGTCCTGTCGCCCGTCCTGAACCTGGCCGATGACGTGCGCTGGGGACGGGTGGAGGAGACGTACGGCGAGGATCCCTATCTGTCCTCCGTGATGGGTCGGGCCTTCATCCGTGCCTTCGAGTCCCGCGGGATCATCACGACGCCGAAACACTTCGTGGCCAACGTGGGGCAGGGCGGGCGGGACAGCTATCCGATCGACCTCAGTCTCCGGTTTCTCGAGGAATACCAGTTTCCACCGTTCAGGGTGGCCGTCCAGGAAGCCGGCGCGCGGTCCGTGATGACGGCGTACAACTCCGTCGACGGTCGCCCCGCCACACAGAACCCCTGGCTTCTGAACGGAATCCTGAAGGACGAGTGGGGATTCGGGGGTTTCGTGATCTCGGACGCCGCGGCCACCGGCGGGGCGACCGTCCTGCACCTCACCGAGCCGAACACCCCGGCCGCCGCTCAGCACGCCTGGGAAGCCGGGCTCGACGTCGTCTTTCAGTCCACGTACGGGCAGCACCGCCCCTACCTGGAGGCGGTGGAAGACGGACTGGTTTCCGAAGCCGTGATCGACGCGGCCGTATCCCGCGTGCTCGAGGCGAAGTTCGAGCTGGGGCTGTTCGACGAGCCGATGACCGACCCGTCCGAAGCGGCGCGGATCGCGAACTCGGCGGACCACCGCGCGCTGGCCCGGGAGGCCGCCCGGGCCTCACTCGTGCTCCTGAAGAATCGGGACCGGACGTTGCCGCTCTCATCGGCCGTCTCGTCCATCGCCGTGATCGGGGTGGACGTGACCGAAGCGCGTCAGGGCGGCTACAGCGCGGTCCCCGTCGCCCCGGTCACCATCCTGGACGGAATCAGAGAGCGCGCGGGCTCCACGACCGGGGTGCGCTTCGCGCCGGGACCCGGTCGTCTGGATGTGGGAACGGTGGTCGTGCCGGGGGACTACCTGCGCACCGGTCGGGACTCGCCCGCGGGTTCCGGCCTGGTGGGAAGGTACTGGGACAACATCGACCTCGAGGGTGCCCCGGCCCTCGAACGGATCGACCCGGCCATCGACTTTCTGTGGACGCTCAGCTCCCCGGGTCAGGGCATCGATTCGGACTGGTACTCCGCCCGCTGGACCGGACGACTCCGGGCGCCGGCCACGGGGGTGACACGCCTGGGCGTTGCGGGGAAAGACGGATACCGGCTGTGGCTCGATGGCGAGCTCGTGCTGGACAACTGGCGCAAGCGGTCAGCCGGAACCCGGCTGGCCGAGGTCGACCTCGCGCCGGACTCGGAGCACGACCTTCGACTGGAGTTCTTCGAATCGGTGGGCAATGCCCGGCTCGAGCTGGTGTGGGACGGGGACGTGACCGATGAAGCCGAAGAGCGGATCCAGGAAGCCGTCGAAGCCGCCAGCGGCGCCGATGTGGCGATCGTGGTCGCCGGCCTCGAGGAGGGAGAGTTCAGGGACCGGGCCTTCCTTTCGCTCCCGGGTCGGCAGGAGGAGTTGATCCGCGCCGTGGCCTCCACCGGGACCCCCGTGGTCGTGGTGATCGTGGGGGGGAGTGCGGTGACGATGGCGAGCTGGATCGACGAAGTCGGCGCGGTGCTGATGGCCTGGTATCCGGGCGAGCAGGGAGGAAACGGCATCGCCGACGTCCTGTTCGGTGATTCGGATCCCGCGGGACGCCTGCCCGTCACCTTTCCCGTTTCCGAGGGCCAGCTCCCGCTCGTGTACGATCACAAGCCCACGGGGCGGGGCGACGACTACCTGGACCTGACGGGCCAGCCTGCCTTCCCGTTCGGATACGGGCTCAGCTATGCGGAGTTCGAGTACTCGGACCTGGTGATCGATCCGGTTCCATCCACGCCCGACGGCGTCATCCGTGTCCGGGCGACGATCAGGAACGCGGGGTGGCGGACGGGCGAAGAGGTGGTCCAGCTCTACGTTCGAGATATCCTCGCGTCGGTCGCGAGGCCCGTGCTGGAGCTCAAGGACTTTCAGAAGGTCAGCCTGGAACCGGGGGCTTCGGCCACCGTCGAGTTCAACCTCCCGGCGCGGAGGCTCGCGATGCTCGATTCGGAGATGCGGTGGGTCGTGGAACCGGGCACGTTCAGGATCATGGTGGGCCGGTCATCCGCGGACATCCGCCTTCGGGGGTACGTCGTGGTCGTGGAGGGCGGTGCCTGAGGGCCATCCCGATCCGATGATCTCTTCCGGGCCCCACCGGAAGCGACTAGGTTCAGACCGGTCCCCCGCATTCCCTCAAGGAGGCGATTCATGGACCTCGAGACCCTCACGCCGTTTCTCGCTCTTCGCCTGTTCGTCTGAGATCGTGCAGGGGCCACGTCCCCGTCCCGGACACGAGTTGATGCTGCCTTGATCGAGGAACTCTACACCTCCGACCAGATGGAGCTCAGGGACCGGGCCCGGGACCTGGCCGAGACGGTCATCCGGCCAGCCGCGGCCAGGTACGACGCAGAGCAGACCTATCCGTGGGAATTCCAGACGGCCATCAAGGACGCCGGCCTGAGCGGAGTGTGGCTCCCGCAGGAATACGGGGGGCTCGGTGGGGGCGTCCTCGATCTTTGCATCGTGGTGGAGGAGTTCTCCCGGGCCTGCGGCGGCATGGGTGTGTGCTACGCGGTCAACGCCACGGGGTCCCTGCCGCTCCTGTTGGGAGGGACGGACGAGCAGAAAGAGCGATGGCTGCCGGGCATAGCGGCGGGTGAGGACCTGATCGCGTTCGGCCTGTCGGAAAAGGAATCGGGGTCAGACGCGGGCTCCATGACGACCCGGGCCGTGCGGGACGGCGACCGCTACATCCTGAACGGAGAGAAGAAGTGGAACAGCATCGGTTCGGTCGCGTCGCTGAACACGATCTTCGCCGTCACCGATCCGCTTCAGGGGTCTCGGGGCATCTCGGCTCTGGTGGTCGAGCGAGGAACGCCGGGCTACACGGTCGGAAAGCACGAGGACAAGCTGGGCATCCGATGCATGCCCGTGGTCGAAACGCATTTCGAGGACTGCCGGGTTCCGGCGGGCAACCTGCTCGGGGGATCGGAGGGTCTCGGGTTCGGCCTGGCGATGAGTACGCTCGACCGGGCGCGGCCCGGCATCGCGGCGCAGGCGGTCGGGCTGGCACAGGGGGCGCTCGACCTGACACTCGACTACACGCACGGGCGGAAGCAGTTCGGGCAGTCGATCAGCTCGTTCCAGGGAGTCCAGTGGATGCTGGCCGACATGGCCACCCGGATCGAGGGGGCGAGGCAGCTGGTGCATGCGACCGCCCGGGCGATCGACATGGGCGCCAGGGGCATCACACGCACGTCCGCCATGTGCAAGCTGCTGGCCACGGAAGTGGCGATGAAGGTGACCACGGACTGCGTCCAGCTGTTCGGCGGGTACGGCTACTGCAAGGACTACCCGATCGAGAAGTACATGCGGGATGCAAAGATCACCCAGATCTACGAGGGAACCAACCAGATCCAGCGACTGGTGATCGGACGGAGCCTCGTACGGGATACGGGAGGGCGGTAGGGCCAGGCGCGGTGAGCGCGGCCCGCGGCAACCCTGAGCGTCTCAGGCGAGAAACGCCCCGACGATCGACCCGCCGAGGGCCACGACGGCCGCACCGATGCTCGCACGGAGGAGCTGCGCGCGCCGCCGATTGAGGCGCTCCGATCCGGCCTTGTCGTGCCCGATGTGAAACTCCGCCACGGGCAGCAGGCGGTCCCGGCGAACGTTCAGAAACAGCGCAACGGCGGCCACCGTCAGGAGACCACCGGCCGCGGCGAGCCAGGCGAGCCGGCCGGGTGTCCACGCGGCGGCCAGGCTGACGGTGCCGCCCAGGGTCAGGTACAGGGCCAGGACGAGCAGCGCGAGGGCGCCTACGATGGCTGCCGTCCACAGGAAGAAACGCACCCGATCCATCACTGCCAGAGAGCTGTACCACGGAGCAAGAGAAATCACCCAGTCGTCCAGCTCTTGCGCGAGGCGGTCCACGACCCGCGAGGGACCCGAGACGTGATACCTGACCGTGTCGCAGCCCCCGTCGCGAACCGTGACGAGGGCGAGTCGCGCCGGGTTGTCCTCGCTGAACGTGAAGGCCGGGGGCGTGCTCTCCATCGTGACGGCCTGGATTCGTCGCCCCGGGACGTTGTCGATGCCCTGGAGCTCGCCCACGTTCTTGAGCTGGTAGCTGGAGCCGTCCCCCATCTCGACATTGAGACCGGTGACCAGCTCGTCGCCTCCGAGCAACTGGGCGAGTCTCTCCAGGTCCCAGGGGTCGATGCGGAAGCCGACCCTGTAATCTTTGCTCCTGCTGACATTCATTGCCCCACCTCGGCCGTTCAGCGGTCGGGCCCGGGCCAACGGAGTCGGCCCGGGCCGAGCTTCTAACCACCGCCATCGCAATGGATACATCGCCGCACCTCGTGCGGCGCGGCTGGCGCCCGGTACGGTAACGGGGCAAGAGTCGATCCTCGCCGTGGGCCGGGGCAGGGCCGGGCCGAGGCCCACTGGCTCGAATCCGGGCGTTCCCGTTCCGCATCCGCACACTCGAAGAACGTTCAATGGTCGCTTGTGACAGGATTTAACGCCAATTGTCACATGCAATTACATGGATGTGTCCACTTCGGAATGGACGTTGCAATACGAACAGCGTCCGAATCGGTCGGGAACACGTGCGCGGGAGGTGGGGTGCAGGCTCTGGTTCAGGACGTCCGCTACGCGATGAGGAGTCTTCGCAAGGCTCCCGGCTTCACCACGATCGCCGTCGTCACTCTCGGCCTCGGAATCGGCGCCAACACGACCATGTTCAGCGTCGTGAACGGAGTGCTGCTCAAACCGCTGCCGTACGAACAGCCGGATCGGCTGGTGAACATCTGGGTCGACCTCGGAGTCGGCAACCAGTCACTGCCGGCGGTGCATCCGGGTGACTACCGGGACTACCGGGAGCGGGCGGAGCTGTTCGAAGACTTCGCGGCCGCATCCGGTGGCACGTTCAGGACGGGCGCCGGGATTCTGACCGGTGACGGTAAGCCGGAGCAAGTCGATGTCTCGGTCGTCACCGCCAACTTCTTCCCACTTCTGGGCGTGAAGCCGGCCCTCGGCGAGTACTTCGACGAGGCCGACGAGGTCGTGGGGGGCGAAGAGCTGGCGGTGATTTCCCACAACCTGTGGCGGCGGAGGTTCGGGTCGGACCCGACCATCGTGGGTCGCACGGTGCCGATCGATGGCGTGGGAACCCGGATCGTGGCGGTCCTGCCGCCTCAGTTCCGCATGCATCTTCCTGCGGAGGCCTTCCTGTTCAAGGAATCGGAAATCTACAAGCCGCTCCGCACGGACTGGGAGAATCTGCCGCCGCGCAACTACACTTCCTACACCGTGTTCGGACGCCTCAAGCCGGGAGTGACCGTCGCCCAGGCGCAGGAAGAGATGAGCCGCATCCAGCGTGAGCTTCGGGCCGAATATCCGGTGCACGAGACTTCCGACATGCGGATTCGAGTGGTCCCGCTGCACCAGGATGTCGTGAAGCAGGCGCGCGGCGGGCTCCTCATCCTGCTGGGCGCGGTGGGATTCGTGCTCCTGATCGCTTGTGCCAACGTGGGCCATCTGATCCTCGCCCGGGGAATGTCGAGAGAGAGGGAGTTCGCGCTTCGGGCCTCGGTCGGCGCGACGCCGGCTCGCCTGGTCAGGCAACTGCTCACCGAGAGCGTGATCCTGGCGTTGATCGGAGGAATCCTCGGAGTAGGGATCACCATGTGGGGCCTCGCACTCCTCCCGCTGCTCAGTCCGGCCAGTCTTCCGCGACTCGATTCCGTAGCGGTCGACGGCACGGTGCTGGGCTTTGCGGGGGCGGCCGTCTTCGTCACAGCGATCCTGTTCGGGCTCTATCCGGCGATCAGGGCCTCCAGAGCGCACCTGTTCGACAGCCTGCGAGTGGGGGGCAAGACGACCGCGACCCGCGGGCAGCTCCGTCTGCGCAACCTGCTGATCGTCGGGGAAGTGGCGCTGTCGCTGGTGCTTCTCATCGGCACCGGCCTGATGCTCCGCAGCTTCATGGCGCTGCAGGACGTCCGGCCGGGGTTCGAGTCTGACGACGTCATGACGTTCTCTCTGACCCTGCCCCGATCGGAGTACGCAAATGCGAGGGAGCGCTCGGTCTTCTTCCAGGAGATCCGGACCGCGCTCATCGGACTTCCGGGTGTGGAGCAGGTCGGGATCACCTCCCAGCTCCCGCTGACCGGGACGGGTCCCCTGCTTCCGTTTGCCTACGACGAAGAGACGGCCACGAACTGGGAGAGCGCCACGGCCGACATCCGCGGGGTCAGTCCCGAATACTTCGACGCGGTCGGGACCCGGCTGCTCTCGGGACGGCAGTTCGGCTACTCCGATGGAGGGCCGAACGGCTCCGCGGTGATCATCATCGACGAGACCCTGGCCGAGCTCGCGTGGCCGGGCGAAGACGCCGCGGGAAAGCAGCTGCAGATCCAGCCCACCGGCAACGACAACCCGTACGCCGAGGTGATCGGCGTGGTCGAGCACGTCCGAATGCATGACCTGACCCGCGACGTCCGGCCTCAGTTCTATTTCCCAATGACGCAGTTCGCGCCCTTCGAGGCGAGCATCGCGGTCCGCTCGAGCGTCCAGCCGTCGAGTCTCTCGAACATGATCATCGATCAGATCGAGGCGCTGGATCCGGACCTTCCGATCAACGACGTCGTGCCGCTCGAAACCTACGTGCGAGACGGGCGGGCCCAGTCCCTGTTCAGCCTCTACATCCTGGGCGTCTTCTCCATTCTGGCGCTCGTGCTCACGTCGGTCGGGATCTATGGCGTGATTGCGTACTCCGTGAGCCAACGGACCAAGGAGATCGGGATCCGCATGGCGCTGGGGGAAGGTCCGGGTCGGATCCAGAACCTCGTCGTCGCCCGCGGCCTCAGGCTGATTCTGGCCAGCGTGGCCGTTGGGCTGATCTCGGCGGTGGCACTTTCCCGTGTCCTGTCGAATCTCCTGTTCGGCATCAGCGCCACGGATCCGCTGACCTTCGCCGCGCTGTCCGTCGTCCTGATCCTCGTGGCGCTGGCGGCGTCGTGGGTGCCGGCCCTCAAGGCGACCCGGATCGATCCCCTGGACGCGCTTCGGATCGAATAGCTGAAGCCTGCCGCGCGAGCTCAGGAGCCCGCCCCCCGTCCGACCGCAATCGATGATGATACGCTCGGAGGAGTTGGGCTCCGCAGTTTCGGAAGCCTCCTCAGACGATGCGCCGGCCTACGCCAGACCCATTCGAGCCAGCAGTGCGGGAAAGCGGGGATCGTTTCGCAGGCCGTCGTAGATAGGCATCGACGGCAGGTGCGTGACGATGGGGTTTCGCGCCGTGATCGCCCGGTCCAGGAATTCGAACACCCGATCGTCGCCGAGGCCGAGGTAGGCCAACGCGAAAGCGGAAGGGGGCACTCTGGAGCTGACCGCCATCTCCTCCAGCTCCCTTAGCAGCTCCCGGGCCTTCCCGGGCTGGTGGTACTGACCGCACACGGCCGCCATGGCGCCGACCACGATCGGTTGGCGCATCTCGTCGTACACCTGCCAAGCCTCTCGCAGGCCTTCGTCCACGTTTCCCTGCAACAGCAGGCAGGTGGCGTAAAACCAGTGCAGGTACCAGAGGGAGGGGGCGAGCTGGACCGCAGTTCGGCAGGCGTCGCAGGCTCTGTCGTAACGACGCGCGACCACCAGGACGAGACCGAGGTGCCCGTGCGCAAAGGGTGAGAGCGGGTCCAGCGCCACCGCCTGCTGCGCCTGCTCCAGCGCTTCGGCGACCTGCATTCTGGGGACGAGACAGTACCAGGCGTGCCGGTGAAGCACCGACGCCGATCCCGGGCTCAGCTCGAGCGCCTGGTGGAAGGCGGCTTCCGCGCCCGGCCAGTCATGGTCGAGCACGCCACGAAAGACGCCCAGCACGGCATGCGCCTCTCCGAACCATGCGTCGAGCTCGAGCGCCCTGGTGATCGCCTCGCGGGCTCGGGGAACGACGGCGGCCGGCTCGGCAAGCCCGAACTCGGCGCCGTAGAAGAGGAGATCGGCGAGGCCGAAGTGGGGCCTCGCAAAGCGCTCGCAGCGGGCGATCGCAGCCTCGTAGCAGACGCGCGCGTCCTCGAATGCATCGAGAGTGAATTGCTGGCTCAGCGTCCGTCCCTTCACCCACAGGTCGTAGGCGACCAGATCGGGTGTGATCGTGTTCCGCTCCCGGGGCGTGAGTGTGACCCGCAATGCCTGCGCGATGGACAGGGCAATTTCGTCCTGGATCGCAAAGATGTCTGTGATTTCTCGATCGTAGCGCTCGCTCCAGGCGTGACTGCCGTTCCGTGTGTTGACGAGCTGCGCCGACACGCGCACGCGCTGCCGGTCGCGCCGGACACTGCCCTCGAGGAGCCAGGCGGCACCGAGCTGCGCCCCGATTTCGCGAACGTCCCGCGCGCCGCCGGCGGCGAAAGAGGATGTGCGGGCGATCACCCGCAGCCCGGGAATTCGCACGAGCTCGTTGATCACGTCGTCGGCGAGGCCGTCGCCGAACAGTTGATCAGCCACATCCCCTGCGAGGTTGACGAAGGGAAGGACCGCAACGGAGACGGGTCGGGTCGGCGGCTGAAGTTCCGACGAACGAAGCCACGCGTCCAGTTCGGACGCAAACGCGAAGACCCGCGGCCGCGTGCCGCCAGGAAGGCGATGTACAGGCAGATTCCTCGCCTTGGCCCAGCGCTGGACGGTTCGAACCTCGCGCCCGAGATAGCGGGCGATCGCTTTCCAGGAATCGAGTCGCTCCCGCACGCGATCACCCTCCGCCTCAGAGCGAAGAACGCGTCGAAACTCGTCTGACACGAGGCCAACAGCCCGCCGAAACGTGACAAGACGCGACATTTGAAGCATGTCGCATCCGGTCATC
>CANPVW010000311.1 GCA_947581745.1 Candidatus Benthicola azotiphorus | reverse complement strand
GTCCACGCCGAGGATCAGGGCGGCGGCCGTCGCCCTCCCCGTGCTCACGAGGCCTCCGGCATACACGCGCGGCGCCGCGGCGGAGACGCGGGGATCGGCGGCCACCCGCGCGACGAGCGAGTCGACGTCCACGCCTTCGCGGCCCCCGATCGTCTCGTAGATGCCGCGGTCCGGCAGGTAGTCGTCTGCGAAGACCTGGAGCTGGCCGGTCAGCATGCCGGTGCCGTTGTCGATCATCTCGGAGACGAGTCCGCGCGACAGGCCGGCCATCACCACGACGGCCAGGTACCCGAGCGCCAGTCCGATCGCCGTGATCAGCGTGCGGCGCCGGTTCCGTCCCAGGTTGCGCCACCCGATCCTCCACCACGTCCCTCTCATCGGCTCACCTCGCGTCCCGCAGGCGGCGGAGCGAGAAGAAGTCCTCGTCGAGGTCGACGTCGAATTCGAGGTCGGAGTAGCGGATCTCGGTGTACTCGTCGGGCTTGTCCTCCGGCACGACGCGCATCGCGGCCGGAACGAGGCGCCCGCCCAGCCGGCGGAAGTCGAAGAACGTCATCGTGCGCACCAGCGAGCCATCCTCGTCGTAGTAGCGGGCCCACACCGGCATGGTGTCCGACTTCCGGATCTGGTACTCGATCCGTCCCCACACCACCGGGGCTTCCGGGCGCGGCACGAGGTTGAACTTCCACACCGGCACGCCGTCCCGCTCCCCCTCGTACGCCAGGCTGATGTCGTAATCCTCGATCAGCCGGCTCTCCTTCACCAGGTCGTCGTTCGTGAAGTGCGAGCCCATCCAGGACGCGCTCATCAGCGAGGCCGGGATCTTGATCGTCCGGTCCACGCGGGGCAGGTAGTTCCAGATCTCGTTGCCCGCCTTCAGGGTGGCCGTGCCCGCGTCCTTGCGCGGAGACAGGATGCGGACCAGGGCGTACCGGGTGCCGAGCGACCATGCCTGCATCTCCATCGAACGGCTCCAGTTCTCGGTCACCACCTCCATGGTGAAGATCCCGCGGCTCGACTCGCCGCGCATGATGCGGTCCACGCAGTCCACGATCGCGGCGGGATCGGTGAGACCGGCGCACGCCGCGGTCTGAGCGGCGGCGGGGGTTGCGACAGCGAGCACCGCGAGGCCCGCGAGAGCCGCGAGAGCCATCCGCCCCGGCATCCCGATTCTCATCCCTTCACCTCCCTCCAGCGCTCCAGCAGCTCCTCGATCTGCTCGCCCATGAACAGGTAGAAGTCGAGCATCACCGTGAGCCGATCGCGAGCCGGGGCGGATTTCTCCCCGACCGCCTCCAGGCCCTCCGCCGCCAGTCCGGCCATCGAGTGGATGGCTCCGACCCAGCGGCGCATCACGTTCTCGAACGCCCGGGGAGCCAGCTCGTAGTAGTCCCGGCGGTCTCCCCTCAGCCCCACGCGCCGCGCGAGGCCGAGGTCCTCGCAGGAGCGGGCGTTCGTGCTCACCGATGCCTTGCTGATCTGAAGCCGGTCGGCCATCTCGTCCAGCGACAGGGGGCCGTCGGCGAGCAGCAGGAGACCGAACAGGCGGCCGAACGTGCGGGTCAGGCCCAGGCGCTCGACCGCCAGGCCCATTCTCTCGATGAACTGCCGGGTCTCGGGATTCGGCATCGGCGTTCCCTCCACCCTGTACGTTACTTGTTTAGAACGTTCAGTCAATACTAAATATATCGAACGGAAGCGCGCGTTGTGGGAGTTGCGCCACATCCCCGGGAGACTTCGGAGGGTGTATATTCAACATTCCCCCTATCGAGTTGGGATCAATGCCGACTCACGCCCGAATCCCCCTCCGGGCAGGCCAGCCTCCAGGAGGTGCCTCTATGCGACGTCTTCTTGCCTTTGCCTGTGCCTTGATCGGAGCGGCTCTCGTGTTCACCCTTCTGTCCTGCGACGGTGAGGTCCCGGTCGCTCCCGACGGGGAGCTGCTGGACTCCAACCTGACCGCGCAGGCGCTTCCTGCGCTGCACTCGGTGACGGGTCAGGCAACGACCTGGTATAGCGGTGGGTACTTCGTCCTTGCGATGAACGCCCGACACATGCCGGATGGTACAGCCGGGGGCAACTTTCACTGGCTGTATCGAAGCCGGGAGCCCGGCACCAGGATCTTCGTGAAGGTCAGCTGCCTCACCGTCGTGGGCGACGAGGCCTGGATGGTCGGACAGGCTTCACAGGCGGGGAACCCCAACAACATAGGCAGGTGGTTCGGCCTTTACGTGGCGGACAACGGTGAGGGAGTGGGCGCCTCGCCGGACCTCATCGCCCACCGCTGGCTCGGAACGGATTCCGTGGGGGCGATGGCATTCTGCACGGGGACGCCGGGGGACCTGGAGGGCGTGCGTGCCGTAGAAGCCGGCAACATCCAGGTTCGCTGAACGTCCCTGACAGCGGAACCCTGCTCAGGTCGGTCTCAGCCGCACGAGGTGCTGCCGGATCCAGGGACGTCCAGCCTCCATCCGTTCAGGCGGAGGAGGCGCTCGTGCATCGCCAGGACTTCGTCCGCCGCAAGGAACTGCACCTGCTCATTCGGCAGGGAGCTCTCCCAGCCGGCGGTTCTGACGGATGGACGCCTCCAGCTCCGACATCACGACGGGCCTGATTCGCTTTCGCGCCACGTACTCGCGCAACGCATCGGTCAGCAGCCCGAACCCCTTTCAACTCTCCACCCGTATGGTGTGTCTACATGACAGACAGGCCTCATCCGAGCCTCACCGCCGAAAGCGAGCACCCGACGACATGATCGCTTCCTTCCTGTCCGACCTCCGTTTCGCCGTCCGCCAGATCCTCAAGAAGCCCGGTTTCGCGATCATCGCGGTGCTGACGCTCACTCTGGGGATCGGAGCGAACGCCGCGATCTTCAGCGTGCTCGACGCGGTGGTGCTGAGCCCGCTGCGGTTCCCCGAGCCGGACCGGCTGATCCGGACGTACGAAGCGGACCGCGAGAGCTCCGAGGCGGGGATCGGCTACCACACGGTCCCGGATTTCCTGGACGTGCGTCGGGAGGCCGAGGGAATCGACCACCTGGCGGCGATCTACACCTACCGGGAGGCGGGGCGGG
>CANPVW010000310.1 GCA_947581745.1 Candidatus Benthicola azotiphorus | reverse complement strand
CTACATGGGGCTGACTCACGATCCCAGGATCATCGAGGCGGCGAAGCAGGCGCTCGACAAGTATGGCAGCGGCAACACGGGCAGCCGCTTCCTGAACGGAAACCTGGACCTGCACGACCAGCTGGAAGAAGACCTGGCCGATTTCGTCGGCAAGGAAGCCGCCCTCGTCTTCAGCACCGGCTATCAGACCAACCTGGGTACCATCGGGGCCCTGATCGGCCGCAACGACACCGTGTTCCTCGACAAGCTGGACCACGCGTGCATCCAGGACGGCGCGCGCCTGGGCTTCGGCGAGATACAGCGGTTTCGACATTCCGACTTCGAGCACCTCGAGAAGCTGCTGGAGGCGACGGACGGCGGTCGGGGCAAGATGATCGTCGTGGACGGCGTGTACAGCATGGAGGGCGATATTGTCGACCTGCCCACGCTCGTGCCGCTGGCGAAGAAGTACTCCGCGGCGGTCATGGTGGACGATGCGCACTCGCTGGGCATTCTGGGCCCCAACGGCTCGGGCACCGCGGCCCACTTCGGCCTCACGGACGAGGTGGACCTGATCACGGGGACCTTCAGCAAGTCTCTGGCGTCGATCGGCGGCTTCGTGGCGGCCGACGCAGTGGTCATCGACTACCTGCGCAACAACGCGAGGGCGCTGATCTTCAGCGCCAGCATGCCGCCGGCGTCGGTCGCGACCGTGATCAAGGCCGTGGAGATCATCCGGAGCGAGCCCGAGCGGCAGGAAAGGCTGTGGGCGAACACTCGCCGCATGATGCGGGAGCTGACCGCTCTCGGATTCGACATCGGGCACACCGAGACTCCAGTGATCCCGATTCTCATCGGACCGATGGAAAAGACGTTCCGCATCTGGCGAGAAGTGTTCGACGCCGGCGTGTTCACCAATCCGGTGGTGCCCCCTGCCGTGCCGGAGGGCCGATGCTGCCTGCGGACCAGCTACATGGCCACGCACACGGACGAGCAGCTGGATTTCGTACTCGAGCAGCTCGAGCGGGTCGGGAAGAAATACGGCGTCCTCGGGCACGGGATAGAGGTGGCGTGACCGGTTCCCCGGAAGTGAAGATCATTCCGGCGGACGGCAGTCAGGATCTCCGCCGGTTTCTGGACCTGCCTTATCGCATCTACGACGGCGACCCGAACTGGGTCGCTCCTCTCCGCCGCGACATGAAGGTGATGTTCGACCCGAAGAAGCATCCGTTTCACGAGCACTCGGATGTGCAGCCGTACGTCGCGGTACGAGGCAACGAGACCGTCGGCAGGATCGCCGCGATCCACAATCGAAACCACGTGGCGTACCACGACGAGCCCGTCGGCTTCTTCGGGTTCTTCGAGTGCGTCGACGAGCAGAAGGTGGCGAACGCGCTGCTCGCGACCGCTTCCGACTGGCTCCGGGAGCGGGGTCTCGAGGTGATCCGGGGCCCGGCGAACTTTTCCACCAACGAGAGCGCCGCGCTCCTGGTCGAGGGGTTCGATCGTCCTCCGACCATCATGATGCCCTACAACCCCGAGTACTACGAAGACCTGATCCTCAATGCGGGATTCCATTCCGCGATGGACATGGTCTCGTACTACCTCGACAACAACATCCCGCCGGACTTTCTGCTCAAGCGCGAGGAGCGGCTCGCGAAGAGACTGGAGGTCTCACTTCGGACACTGCGGAAGGAAGACTTCGCCGCCGAGCTCGATCGCGTCCTGTTCGTCTACAACAAGGCCTGGGAGAAGAACTGGGGCTTCGTCCCGATGACGGACGCCGAGATCCGCTTCATGGCCCACGAGCTCAAGGTGGCCGTGATGAAGGACCCGGAGCAGGTCATCTTCGCGGAGAACGCGGACGGGGATCCGATCGGCTTCGCGCTCTGGCTCAAGGACTACAACCAGGCGCTGATCGAAGCTCGCGGCCGCCTGTTCCCGTTCGGCCTCCTGAAGGTGCTTCGACGGGCCAGGTCGATCGACATGTGCCGGGTGCTGACGCTCGGCCTGATCGAAGAGTATCGCCACAAGGGCATCGACAACCTCCTGTACCTGAGGATCTTCCGCGAAGGGGCGGCGAAGGGGATGACCGCCGGCGAGTTCGGGTGGATCCTCGAGCACAATTATCCGATGCGGAAACCGCTGGAGAAGCTGGGGTCGAAGGTCTACAAGCGGTACCGCATGTACGATCGGGATCTCTGAGTCCGGTGTCCGACACCTCCAGGACAGTCCTACTTACCGGTGCCACGGGGTTTCTCGGAAGCCACGTGGCGGAAGCGCTCGTGGCCGAGGGGTGGTCGGTCCGCTGCACCGTTCGTGAGACCAGCGACCTCCGCTGGATCGAGTCCCTTCCCGTCGAACGCGTGATGGCGGACGTACGCTCTTCCGAGCAGCTGGCGGCGGCACTGGAGGGCGTTGACATCGTCGTGCACTCGGCCGGCCTGACCCGCGCGAAGTCCGATGCCGAGTACCACCGGGTGAACGCCGAGGGTACGCAGGCCCTGGCCCTCGGCGCAGCAGCCGCCGCGGTTCGCCGGTTCGTGCTGGTGAGCAGCCTGGCGGCGCGAGGTCCGGACCTGCGGCCGAGTGACGCCGCTGGATCCCCCGGCGATCGCCCGACGAGCGCCTATGGCGAGAGCAAGCTGGCAGGCGAACGGCGTCTGTTCCAGGTGCTCGCGGACAGCGGTGGTGCCATGGAAGGCGCGATCCTGAGGCCGGGAGGGATCTACGGCCCGAGGGACGAGGACTCGCTGAACCTGTTCAAGGTGGCGAAGACGGGCCTCCTGCCGGTACCGAGCGGCAAGGGAAGGCTTCAGCCCGTGTACGTCCGTGACGTCGCTGATGCGGTCGTGCGGGCGGTGTCCCGCCCGGGCCTGGAACCGAAGCCGGTCCCGATCGTCGGGCCGGAGATCGTCACGTGGGCCGCGATGGGCGAGGCGCTGGCGGCGGCGGTCGGAAAGCCGATTCGTCTCGTGAAGATCCCGGGTCCGGTGTGGCAGGTCGGTGGAGCGGTGGCGGAAGCCGCGAGCCGGCTGGTGGGACTGCCGCCGCAGTTCGACCGCCGGACAGCCGACGATCTTTCACGGCTGGATTGGACGGCCGATCCTCGCGAGGCGGAGCGGGTTCTGGGTTGGAGAGCCACCACACGCCTGCGCGAGGCGATGGATGAAACGGCTCGCTGGTACCGCGCACACGGGTGGCTGACGTGATCAACGAGTTCAGGACGGAGACCGCGATGAGCGAGGTCGGGCCGCTCGCCGTGGATTATCTGGTCCTGGCCTATGTCGCCGTCACCGGCCTCGTGGCACTGACCAGCCTGAGCGCCCTGGGCATCGGGATCGCGCTCGCGCACGCGCTCGCGATGGGTTTCATCTGGTGGTGGGCGAGGCGTTCCCTGCCCTCCCATCGACTCGCGCTGTTCTTCCGCCTGTTCTATCCGGTCGCCCTCACCCCCCTGCTGTATCTGGAGCTCGCGCCGCTGAACCAGCTGCACGTCACGGGTTACTTCGATGCCACCGTGATGCAGTGGGAGCAGTCGCTGTTCGGCACGCAGCTCGCACTGGCCTTCAGCGAGTGGTACGGACGGCTGTGGTTCTCGGAGATGCTCCACCTCGGGTACCTCTCCTATTACTTCATCGTGCCGGGCGCGGCAGCCACCGCGTTTCTGCTCAAGGGCCCCCGGGCTCTCGAGCGCGCCTCTTTCACGATCGCGCTGTCCTTCTTCGTGTGCTACGTGTGCTTCTCCGTCTTCCCGGTGGCGGGTCCCCGCTACGACTTCCCACTCATCGCGGGCGAAGCCTCGAACGGGCGAATGTTCACCCTGGTCCACACGATCCTCGAGTCGGGTTCCTCGAAGGGAACGGCCTTCCCGTCCTCGCACGTTGCCGCCACGCTGTCCGCCTGGTTCGCGACGGGCCGCGAGAGCAAGCGCGTATTCTGGATCATGGCGCCGTTCGCGGTGTCTCTAGCCCTGGGAACGGTCTTTGGACGGTTTCACTACGGGATCGACGCGACGGTCGGCCTGGTGGTGGCGATCGCGGCCTATCTCGCGACGCCGTGGCTCATGCGCCGCCTCGATGGAGAGCGAGCGGCCACCTGATCCGGACAGGCAACCGGATCACCCCGAAGGGTCCCGGATCGTGCGGGGGACCGTGCCGGCGCAGCCGGCACATTCGAGGGAGCGAAATGACCGAGACAACCCTCGTCTTTCCCCACACGTCCAAATACCGGCGATCATGAGAAACGAGGCCAATGTCTGACGCTCAGCTGATAGCGGCGGCCCGTGCCGGCGACCGACGCGCCATGGCAGCGCTCTACTCGGAGCACGCTGGACGAGTGTACTCCGTGGTTCGGCGGATGGTCGGTGACGACCACCTGGCGGAAGACGTATCCCAGGACGCGTGGGTGCGCGCGTTCGAGAAGCTGCACCTGTTCAGGGGTGATTCGTCCTTTGGCACCTGGATGCATCGGCTGGCGGTGAACACGGCTCTGAATCGCCTGCGCAGACAGGGAAAGCGGCCCGACGTTGAAGCTACGGCCCATCGACAGCCGGGTCCTCCTCCGGCCGACGAGACGATCCTCAACCAGAGGCTCCTTGGCCGGGCGCTGGACCAGCTCTCGCCAGGCTACCGGATGGTGCTGGTAATGCACGACGTGGAAGGCCTCACGCACGAGGAGATCGCGGAACGGACGGGCGTCGCCGTCGGAACATCGAAGTCACAGTTGCACAAAGCCCGGGCTCGAATGCGTGACCTGCTGTCACCGGCCCGGCAGAGAGATGAAGCAGGGAACCATGCCTGAGCATTTGAACAGAGTACAGATTTCGCTGCTCCTGGAGCAGCCGGAGGACGTACCGGGCGGTCCGGAGCACCTGGCCGATTGCCCCGAGTGCGCCCGCGAATACGAGCAGATGAGCCGCATGCGGATGGCTCTGTCGGGACTTCCGGAGCTGGAGCCGCCCGTCGGCGAATGGGCTGCCGTGCAGGAGCGGCTGGGACTCGACCCCCTGCGCCGGCCCATCGGCGCGCCGCCGTGGTGGCAGGGTGCGCGACGGGTGCTCCAGGCGGCCGCGGTGATCGCGCTGTTCGCGGCCGGCCTCATGGTCGGACGTCGCGGCGCGGGTCAGGGCGATTCCCCGGGTCCTTCCGCACTCACGACGACGGCTGTGCCCGTCGAGGCGGGAGACCCGGGCTCGCCCGGCGAGTCGTCCCTGGCGATCCAGCCGGCGGAAGCCTACCTGCGGACGGTCGCGGACCTGCAGCAGCTGAGGGACTCGTTCGACGAGTCCGCCTCGCGCCAGCCGGGTCCCGAGGCTTTCGCCGAGAGGATCACGCACCTGGACGCGATGATCGATGCTTCGCGAGACGCGCTGCGGGAAGCGCCCGAGGACCCGGTGCTGAACAACTTCCTGTTTCAGCTGGTGGACGAGCGGGAAGACCTCGCCGGGCAATTGGATCAGACGCTGCGCATGACAGCGGCCGAGTACTGAGAAGAGAGATGAAGACGTTTGGGAGTATACGGAGAAGCGTCGGGTGGGCCTGGATCCTGGCCGGGGTCGGCTTGTCGCTGGCGGGTGCCGGTCACGATCTCCTGGCCCAGGAATCCGAAACGCAATGGGTGCCGCGGGAAAGGGCTCGGATCGGAATCCTGCTGGAGGAGCGGTGCGAGGGGCCCGCGACGGCGGAGGCGGTGTGCGACAAGCCCCCGGTCGTCACGTCGGTAGTGGTCGGAGGGCCGGCGGACCGCGCCGGCGTGCTGGCGCGGGACACCCTGCTGTCCGTGAACGGCCTCGATGTCCGCGGCAAGGAAGGCCGAGCTCTGCTTCTCGGCCTCGAGGCCGGTACGTCGGTCGAGCTCCAGGTCGGCCGAGAGGGTGGGCGTAAGTCGATCCAGGTCGTCCCGGAAATGCGGCCGGAAGAGGCGTACGTCGACGTGCGGACGATGTTCTTCGAGCCCCGGGGAGGGGTGGATGAGGACCAGCATCGGGTGCAGGTGGTACGTATCCCATCCGTCCGGGCGAGGCGCGACGAGGTCGAGCTCCGACTGGATTCCCTCCGAACGCACGGAAACGGGTTCGTGTTCTTCAGCGAGGACTCCGCCGGCAGCTTCAGGATCGAAGTCGGAGATCCCGAGAAGGCGCACGTGTTCCTCCAGCGGATCCGAGAGCAGGAAGCGGAAGAGTCCGTCCGGCCATCGCGCCGGCCAGGGGGGAGTGCGACCGAGGCGGACGGGGGCACGGATTGGACCGAGCATCCGCGTTACGTTTGGGAGAACGAAGAGCTTGCACGACGGCTCGAGCAGGTGAGGGACTCGTCGTTTCAGTCCGCCCGCGTGCAGCTCGATTCGCTGATCCGCCTTCGAGGCCAGGTGCGAGTGCTGGAAGGTGATTCTCTGGGCCTCGCGCTCTCCGTGACCTCACGGGCCGCTCCCGATGGCGAGTGGGCCTACTACGTCACCCCCCGCCCCATGTCGGGCCAACTGCGGACGCTGCTGTCATCCGATCTCCGACTGGCGGGGGCGGAATTCCGGGAGCTCACGCCCGACCTGGCCGAGTACTTCGACGGAGCGGAGCAGGGACTCCTGGTGCTGCGTGTCATTCCCGAGACTCCGGCGGCCCGCATCGGCCTCAAGGGAGGTGATGTCGTGGTCGAAGCCGGGGGTACCAGGTGCAAGGACATGAGCACGTTACGTGAAGCCATCGCCGGGGCCGATCCCGGAACCGGAGTGCAGGTAAAGTGGCTTCGTAAAGGCGTTCTCCACACGGGGAATCTGCCCGCACGCTGACGCGGGTGCGCCCGGCGAACTTGTCGTCCCCGATCCCGGCGCTCACATTCCCTCCATGACCACTTCGGCGGGATCCCGGGCGGAGCTTATCGACGCACTGACCGCCGAGCTCATCGCCGCATTCGAAGCCTGGCCGGGCAAGGGCTCGAGCTGGTCGGAAGCGGTCCTCGATGAATGGGCGATGCGCGTGTTCCGCCTGCAAATCGAGGGGATTCCCACATATCGCAGGTACTGCGAGTCGAGGGGAGTCGGGCCCGAAGATGTCCGCTCGTGGAGGGAAGTGCCGCCCGTGCCCACCGCCGCCTTCCGAGTCGTCGATCTCATCGTGGGAGGACCCGAGGCCGCCCGCCTGACGTTTCGAACGAGCGGTACCACGCAAGGCCGGTCCGCTCGTGGTCGGCACCTGGTCCGCGCGCCCGAGCTCTACCGGGCGTCCCTCCGCCCGACCTTTCGAGCGTACGTGCTCCAGGAGGATGTTCAAGCCAAGATAGTCACTTTACCGCCATCCTTTACGTATGACAGCGCCTCATCGCTCGGGTGGATGCTCGACGACCTGCGGACCGGACTGGGGGCCGGTGACGGCCTGAGCGTCGCGACGGCCTCCGGTATCGATTGGCAGGCCCTGGCGTCGGAAGTGCAGCGCAGCCTCGACACCGGACGACCGCTCTGTCTGCTTGGCACGACCGTCGGATTTGCCGAATGGGTGGATCGGATGGAGAGGGACGGGGGCTCCGCGGTCCGTCTTCCGGAGGGCTCGGTCGCGATGGATACGGGCGGAGCGAAGGGGCGAGCCGGCCTCCAGCGTGCGGACGTCGCGCGCGGGCTGGTGGGCTGGCTCGGACTGTCGCCGGATCGAGTGTTCAACGAATTTGGGATGACGGAGCTCCTTTCACAGCGCTATGCCGCCGGCGAGCCGCCTCTCCCGCTGCGGGGTCCGCCCTGGCTGCGTACGCGAGTCCTCGATCCGGCGACGCTGGACGAGCTGCCGGACGGAGACGTGGGAATTCTGAGCCACTTCGACCTCGCCAATGCCGCGAGTGTCTGCGCGGTCCTGACGGAGGACCGTGGCCGAATCGTCGGGGATGGCATCGAATGGATCGGGCGCACCGCCGGAGCGCCTCCGCGCGGGTGCTCGCTGGCCACGGCCGAGCTCCTGGAGGCACGGCAGCATGCTTGAGGCGTGGCATCTGCCCGGCCTGACGGGGGCGCCGGCCGAGTGGATGGAGGGCCGCACCCGAACGGGTAAGCGCTTCCGGGCTCCCGTGCTTTCGGCAGCGGAAGCCGGATCCGTCGCCGATGCCGTGCTGCAGGCGACGCTGGCGGCGCGGCGCGAGCGCACCGTCGAGCAGATCGTGAACGAGATAGCGAGGGCGGCGGCGCGGCTCACGGAGGAAGGGCTGGACGCGACGACCGCGCGGGAGCTGCTGCGAGCGGAGCTGGGCTGGAGCGAGGAGCTCAGCCGCGAGACCCTCGAGGGGATGGGCCGAGCCTGGACTGTCGAATCGCTGACCCGGCTGGTGGAATCGGAGTTCAGCAGCTTCGCGGTCCTGGACGGTTTCGTGACGGACCCCGGGTGGACGGGACCGGGTCGGCGCAGCCGTCGGGCGATCGGCCCGCCCGTGGTCCTGCAGGTGCTGGCGGGCAACGTGCCCGGCGTGGCGATTACCGCCACGATCAGGGCTCTTCTCGTGCGTTCCGGGGTGCTGTGCAAGCTGCCCGAGTCGGAGCCCGGCCTGCTGCCGCTGTTCGCCCGCCTGCTGGCTGAGCAGGATCCGATCCTCGGTCGTGCCGTGGCGGCGACCTGGTGGCCGGGGGGTAGCTTTCCGGCTATCTGGCGTGAGTGGACGAAGTGGGCAGGCGCGGCGGTCGTGTACGGAGGCGAGCACACGCTCGAGTCCGTTCGCGCCGCCCTGCCGCCCGACACGGAAATCATCACCTACGGGCCCAAGACCGGGGTGGCCGTGGTTCTGCCCGATTCACCGGCGGGAGCGGCCACCGAGCTGGCGAGAGACATCTGCGCCTACGATCAGCAGGGATGCGTGTCGCCACGCCTGGTATACGTGGTGGGGGAGTCCGTCCTGGCCTTCGTCTTGACGCTGGCCGCCGCGCTGGAAGAGCACACGGGCACGAATCCTCCACCCGACCCGAGCGAGGAGGAAGCAGTCGCCATCCGGGCGGTCCGGACGGCGTTCGAGTTCGGCGGCTACGAACACGGCCGAACGTCTGTCGAAGCGCCCGGCGACGCGCTCACATGGACGATCCTGATCGGAGATGACGACTCGGTTCGAACGGAGTCGCTGCCGCGCGTCGTGTGGGTCCGAAGCTCGCCGTCCGTCACGTCGCTCGAGGATGTGCTGCGGCCTCTGGAGGGGAGGATCCAGACGCTGGGATACGCCGGCACGGATGGTCTGGAGAAACTCGCGGAGGTCGGGACCCGTCTGCGTGTGGGAAGAGTGGCTCCGTTCGGCTCGATGGCATGGCCGCCCCCGGACTGGCGACACGACGGGCGGAACCAGCTCCTGCCTCTCGTCAACTGGACGGACTTCGAGGTGCCGGAGTAGTTTTTCGGTCTCATTCCACAGCACGGCGGGGAGGCTGCCTGTTACCAACACGTGGGGATGGAAGTCGCGAACGAATCGAGCATGGAGGCAGAGGATGATGGGGAGGTGGAGAATGATAAGGGATAGCAGCCGGTCGATGGTCGCGGTGGTGGCCCTTCTGATCGCGGCCGCGCCGCACGTCGTGGCACAGGAATCGAATCCGGCGGACGGTTCAGGGCTCGTGGTGGACTACCCGGTATTCAACCCCGTGCAGCCGCCCAGCGGCTACCTGGCAGCTCTTGAAGCCGGGACGCGCACGTCGGAGGGGCGGCCCGGTCCCAACTACTGGCAGCAGTGGGTGGACTACGACATCGACGTGAAGATCGAGCCGGAAAGCGCTCTGCTGACGGGGAGCGAGACGATCACGGTGCGAAACGACACGCCGGCCGAACGACCGGTGCTCGTGCTGCACCTGTACCAGAACATCTTCAAGGAAGGATCTCCGCGCGCCGAGCGCACCGCGATCAGCGGGGGAATGACCGTGGGGCGGGTGGCCGTGGGTGGAACAGAGCTGGCGGAGCTGCCGCCCCGTCGGTTCTTCGGGATGCAGCAGCGCGGACCGCAGGAACCGGGATATCGCGTGGACGGCACGATCATGGTGATCTCCCTGCCCGAGCCGCTCGCCCCGGGTGGCGTCGCGAACCTCGACGTGGACTGGTCCTTCACGGTGCTGGGGAGCGGCGGGATGCGGATGGGGCACCTGAACCACGAGATCTTCCAGCTCGCGCAGTGGTTCCCGCAGGTCGCCGTGTTCGACGACGTGTTCGGACAGGACCAGTCGCCGTACCTGGGCAGCGGAGAGTTCTACGACGACTACGGCAACTACACCGTGAACGTCACCGTGCCGGATGGCTGGCTCGTCGTCGGGACGGGAATGCTGGTGAACCCCGAGGAGGTCCTGTATCCCGAGGCCGTCGAGAAGCTGGCCGCGGCTCCGGCCCTCGATACGGTAATCAAGGTCGTGAGCGCGGAGGACCGGGAAGCGAGCCGCGCCACCCTGCCTTCGGACGATGGTTGGCTCACGTGGAAGTTCGAGGCGGAA
>CANPVW010000309.1 GCA_947581745.1 Candidatus Benthicola azotiphorus | reverse complement strand
ACAAGCAGGACGTCCAGTGCCGCTTGCGAGTAAAGGAAACCGAGTCCGATCTCCCGGCCCTTCCGATGGCTGATCCGGTAGGCGATCGGGGTCAGAAAGGCGGCCGTGGCGAGGCCCACGATGGCAATGAGCGGGAACTCGGGGGGAAGCGAACCCGGGACCTGCCGTTCCAGGAAGTCCCCGACCAGAATGGCGGAGCCGAACACCGCGAGCGAGATGACGAGCCGCGCCGCATAGATCCAGTACAGCACCTGCAACGGCTCGAGGACCGTCGCGGCCCGGCGATCAGACCTGCTGGTGCGGAGCAATTCCTGGCCGTTTCCCGTGCTCTGATGTACCGCGCCGGGAAGGTCCCGGGGTCACCCTCGCGAAGCGCTACGATTCACTCGGCGTCACGGAGCCTATCTTAGAAGAGGGTGTGCAGAACGCAAGAGGACGGGTCGAGGTCACAGCCAGTCGGGAGCCTCGTCGAACACGGAGAGGACGGCGAAAGAACCGTGACGCACGGTGGCCGTGAGCGTGTAGGTGCGCCCCGACTCCGGACACGGCAGGGGCCGGCGGACCAGCGGAAACCAGGTGCCGGAGGCCTCCTCGTCCGGCGCGGCGGCCGGCCAAAGGCCGACTGCCCGGGCCGCTTGCGAGAGCAGAGGGAAGCTCCTCTCGAAAGTCGCACTCCAGGATGCGACCCGACCCGGCGCGGGCCCCGCCAGGCGTACCCGAAGGACCATCTCCTTCGATCGGAAGACGAGCCAGGTGTCCGGATCGACCTCACGACGCGCTGATGGCATACCGAGACGACGAAGGACCTCCGGCTCAGACAGCCCCAGCAGGCCCTCACACGAAGTCACTCGCGATTCCCTCTTCGCCCGGTCGACAGAAACGGCGGATGGGGTTCGACTCACTGCATCGTGTTGATGATTCCGAAGATCGGAAGGTACATGGCGACGATCATTCCGCCCACCACCGTGCCGAGGATCACGATCATCATCGGTTCCATGGCCTTGAGGAGGGACTCGACGGCCGTGTCCACCTCCTCGTCGTAGAAGTCGGCGATCTTGGTCAGCATCCCGTCCAGGTCACCGGTTTCCTCACCGACGTTGATCATCTGCGTGACCATCGGCGGAAATACGCCGGACGCCTTCAGGGGCTCTGAAATCGACTCACCGCCGGCGATCGAGTTGCGGCTGTTCATGATGGCGTCGTGAATCACCCGGTTGCCCGATGTCCGGGCCGTGATCTCGAGTCCGTCCAGGATGGTGACGCCCGAGCTCAGAAGAGTCCCGAGCGTCCGTGTGAACCGTGCGACCGACGACTTGCGCGCCAGGTTGCCGAAGATCGGAAGCCGGAGCACGATCCGGTCGAAGGTCAGCCGGCCGGACGAAGTGTTGATCCACCGTTTGAACAGCCAGATCGATCCGGCGACGCCGGCGCCCATGGCCCACCAGTAGGACTGCAACAGGTCGGAGGCCATGATCACGATGCGCGTCGGCAGCGGCAGCACCTGGTCGAAGCTCGCGAACATCTGCTGGAACGTCGGAATCACGAACAGGAGCAGGACCACGATCGCCGACAGCGCCACTACGCTGATCACCGCCGGGTAGATCATGGCGCCCTTCACCTTGCGGGAGAGTGCCTCCGCCTTCTCGAGGAACACGGAGAGACGCAGGAGGATCGTGTCCAGGATACCTCCCGTCTCACCGGCCGCGACCATGTTCACGTAGAGCTGCGAGAACACTTTCGTGTGGTCGCGCATCGCGTCGGCCAGCGTGTTGCCGGACTCGACGTCGTACAGCACCTCCTGGAGAGTGTCCTGGAGGATCTTGTTGTCGGACTGCTTGGCCAGGATGTCCAGTGCCTGTACGAGTGGCAGGCCCGCGTTGATCATCGTGGCGAACTGCCGGGTCATGATCACGGTGTCCCGCGTCTTCACCTTCCCCCCGAAGGAGAGTCGGACGCCCTTCGGCTTCTGTCGCACGGAGATGGGAATCAACCGCTGGCTGCGAAGGTGCGCGATGACCTCGTCGCGGCTCGTCGCATCCAGTTCTGCGCGCTTCAAGTCACCGGATACGGTTCGCGCGCTGTATGACCAGACTGGCATGGTTCGGCTCGCTCCTTTGGACCGGCGTCTATTTCGTCGAAGGTGAACGCTAGACCGTCGCCGGCTCCACGTCTCCGATCATGCGCTTCAGCTCGATCGGATCCGAGCTGACGCGCATCAACTCGTCGAGCGCCACCTCATCCCGCATGTAGAGGGAATACAGAGCGTCGTTGAGCGTCTGCATCCCGTACTTCTTTCCGGACTGCATCGTCGAGTAGATCTGGTGCACCTTCTCGTCCCGGATCAGTGCGCGAATCGCGGGCGTGGCCACCATGATTTCACACGCCACGATCCGGCCCTTGCCGATTCGTCGGGGCAGCAGCGTCTGCGTCACCACACCTTCGAGCACGAAGGAGAGCTGCGCGCGCACCTGGTCCTGCTGATGAGAGGGGAACACGTCGATCACCCGGTTGATGGACTCGGCCGCCGAGTTCGTATGCAGCGTCGCCAGCGCGAGGTGACCGGTCTCGGCGATCGTCAGGGCGGCCTGGACCGTCTCCAGGTCGCGCATCTCCCCCACCAGGATCACGTCAGGGTCCTGTCGCAGGACGTATTTCAGGGCACTCTTGAACGATCCCGTGTCGCTGCCCACCTCCCGCTGGTTCACCAGGCAGTTCTTGTGGCGGTGCACGAACTCGATCGGGTCTTCCACGGTCACGATGTGCCCCGAACGCTCCCGGTTGATCTTGTCGATCATCGCCGCCAGGGTCGTCGACTTGCCGGAACCGGTGGGACCGGTGACCAGCACCAGTCCGCGGGGTTTATCGGCAAGCTTCGAGATCACGGGCGGGAGGCCCAGCTCCTGGAACGAGAGGATCTCGAACGGAATCTGACGGATGGCCATCGCGACGGTTCCGCGCTGACGGAACACGTTGCCCCTGAAACGGGACAGGTTCTGAACGGAGAACGAGAGATCCAGCTCGTCGTCCTGCTCGAATCGCTTCTTCTGCTGCTCGGTCAGGATCGAGTAGGCGAGCGCCTGGGTGTCCCGCGGCCCGAGCTGCGTTCCGTAGTTGCTGGCCTCGAGCCTGCCGTCGACGCGCAGCTTGGGCACCTCACCCGCGGACAGGTGGAGGTCCGAAGCGCCCTTGTCGATCATCTCCTCGAGCAGGCTGCGCAGTGTGGCCGGCGCCGAATCGTTCATCTCATCCTCGTTCCGTAGTGTCGTGTCCAACGGTGCCGGAGTCGATCAGGCAGCCGTTTCCTTGATGACTTCGTCGAGCGTCGTGATCCCCTTGCGCACCTTCACCAACCCGTCCTCGCGCAGGGTGATCATCCCGCTCTTTATGGCCGTTTCCTTGAGCTCGTCCGTCGAGGATCCCTTGAGGATCAGGCGCCTCAGCTCGGACGTCATCGGCATCACCTCGTACAGCCCCTGACGACCGGAATAGCCGGACCCGTTGCAGGCGTCGCAGCCTTCTCCCTTGAAGAACTTCGTCGAGCTCGCCTGCTCCTCCGTGAGGTGGGCGGCCCGGAGCACTTCGGCCGTGTACGTCGTTTCGGTGCGACAATTGGCGCATATGCGACGCACCAGGCGCTGGGCCGTGATGCAGTTGAGAGCCGACGCCACGTTGAACGGCTCGATCCCCATGTCGATCATACGCGTGATCGTGGACGCGGCGTCGTTCGTGTGCAGGGTCGAAAGAACGAGGTGTCCCGTGAGGGCGGCTTTCACGGCGATGCCGCCGGTCTCGAGGTCCCGGATCTCACCGACCATGACGATGTTCGGGTCCTGACGAAGGAACGCCCGCAGAGCTGCGGCGAAGGACATCCCGATCTCGGTCCGGACCTGCACCTGGTTGATGCCGTGCAGGTTGTACTCGACCGGATCCTCCGCCGTCATGATGTTCACTTCGTCCGTATTGATCCGGCTCAGGGCGCTGTACAGCGTCGTCGTCTTCCCGGAGCCCGTCGGGCCCGTAACCAGGACCATTCCATACGGCCTGGAGATCGCGTCCAGGAAGTCCCGCTCGGCGCGCGGCTCCATCCCGAACTTCTCCAGGTCGAGGGTCAGGTTCCCCTTGTCCAGGATTCGGAGCACGATCTTCTCGCCGAACAGCGTCGGGAGCGTGGAGACGCGGAAGTCGATCACCTTGCGGCCTATCTTGATCTTGATGCGGCCGTCCTGGGGCACCCTTCGCTCGGCGATATTCAGGTCCGCCAGGATCTTCACGCGCGAGATCAGGGCGGCCTTCATTCGAATGGGGGGTTTCATGATCTCCTGCAGGGCGCCGTCGATCCGGTATCGAACCCGAAGGTCCTTCTCGTAGGGCTCGATGTGGATGTCGGAGGCTCCGCGGCGCACGGCGTCGGTCAGGAACCCGTTGATCAGGCGGACCACGGGCGCTTCTTCGACCTGGGCCTGCAGCTGCATCGTGGAGTAGACTTCTTCCTCCTCCTCCACGACCTCCACGTCCTGCTCCTCGAGCTCTTCGAGCAGGTCCCCCAGTCGGTCGTTGGCGACCTCGTAGTACTTGTCGATCGCCATCCGGAGCGAGTATTCGCCCGCCACCACGGCGTCCACGTCGAACCGGGTGATGAACTTCAGGTCGTCGACGACGCTCAAGTCGGTCGGGTTGACCATGGCCACCGTCAGGGTACGACCGACGCGCCGGAGAGGGAGAACCAGGTGTTTGGCGGCGAAGTCGGCGGGCACGAGCTGCAGGATCTTCGCGTCGACGTCCACTTCGGAAAGATCCACGGCAGGCACGCGATACTGCCGCGACAGGAGCCTGGTCAGCTCCGTCTCGGACACCGCGCCGCTCGATACCAGCGAGAAGCCGATACGGGTCCCCCCCTGCTGTTGCTCCCGGAGGGCCTTATCCAGCTGCTCACGCGTGATCAGATTCTCACGCATGAGCATCTCGCCGATCTGAGTCTGTTCCAGTGAAGTTGATGCCATCTCGCTCCGCCGGGTCTCTATCTTCTGGCGTCCCGGGCCCGGACGGGGCCGGCCCGGGCGCTGACGCGATCGCGGACGCAAATCGCCCGCGGCGAGTGCAGTCGAGCAAACGCCGTGCCCGGTGTGGGCCCCGCGCCACACTGCAGCGATGCGGAGCCGGGCCCGAGACAGGCGCTCGTCCCGGGCGAAATGGGCGATTCCGCCCTTCAGAACCGCACTTGGCCCCGAATTCGACCCACCAGCACGGGGCCGATTCCGGGAACACGAGCCAGATCCTCGGCAGACTCGAAGCGGCCCAGGCGTTGCCGATTCTCGACGATGCGAGCGGCGAGAACCGGTCCGATCCCCGTGATTTGCTCCAGTTCCTTGATTTGTGCCCGATTCACATTCACGAGAGGCGCGGAACCGGGAAGGCCGGCGGCACCGGGGGCGGGCGAGCGAGTCGACCCTCGCGACCCGAATTCCAGATGGGGCGTCAGGGCCTCCACCGTCTGCGGCCCGATCCCGGGAACGCGTGCGAGGTCAGCCGGACCTTCGAACGGTTTCCCGGTTGTCCGCTCGCTGACGATCGCCTCGGCCTTCGCTCTCCCGACGCCGGGTAAACGGCGCAGCTGGGCGGCGGTCGCGACATTGGGATCCAGTCGTTCGCCCTTCGCGAGCGGGGTCCCTGCGACCTCTTCCTCGGCGACGCCGAGGCCCACCTGACGACGGGTGTGTTCGAGGCTCGCCGCAGACTGCCCGGCGACCGAATCGGCCGGCTGCCAGGCGAACTCGGCAGGCCCTGGCCCGAGCCCCAGCCGTGCCGCCGCTCCGAGTAGCAGCAGGCCGGTAGCCAATGTCAGCGATCGCAGTTCGGTTCCGTTGAAGTACGACAGGCGCCCTCCTCCCGACCGCGATATGCGGCGCGGTCTCAACGGGAGGTGAACCGGTCAGCGGGTGAACTGAGTCTGGCCTTCGCTGGCGCGGAAGAAGAATCGGCCGAAGATATTGAAGTTGAACTGGTTGGAGCTCTGCCGGCGTCCTACCTCACTGGCCCGTCCGACCCACGACAGTTGCAGGCCGAGCGAGTAACCCGTGAAGTCGGTATCGACAGCGAGCTGGGCGTTCTGGGTGGTCTGGTCCGAGTGCGTGGTGCAGTCGTTCTGGAAAGCCTGATCGACCTGCCCGACGCCCGAGCCGCCCAGAGCCCTGCAGTCCGAGTTGCCGTTGTTCGAGTAGTCGAACGAGATCCGCAGATCGTTCTTGACGAACGAGAGGAACCCCGGCGGTGGTACGAACCCGGAGAGGCGAACCGAATGGGAGGCCCTGTTCGATTGGCTCAGGCCAGTCGCATCGAGTCGGTCGGATACGGTGTTGTCGAAGTCGTAGGTTATGGTGAAACCGCTCGTCAGCAGGAACACGAAACCGACGGATCGGATCGTCTGCTCGCTTCCCTTGTCCTGTCCGGTGGTGGTGCTGGTGTTGGTGTTCAGCGTCCGCCACTTCCCGGTGATGTTGATGTCCCGCAGAAAGCCCTGCACGAGTCCCGGCACCGGCACGTTGCGCCACCGCAGGCCGAGTGACGGCCACTCCCGGTCCACGACGCGACGCTCGTTCAGGGAGGTGATCGACCGTCGGTCGGTCTTGCTGTAGCCGATATCG
>CANPVW010000308.1 GCA_947581745.1 Candidatus Benthicola azotiphorus | reverse complement strand
GCACGGTGCTCAGACTGCTGACGGGGGTGCTGCGCCCGAACGACGGGAGGGTGACGGTGCTCGGAAGAAGGTCATGCGACTGGAAGAGGCGGGAGATGGCACGCCAGGTCGCCGTCGTGTCGCAGGGAGTCGAAGGAGTTGCGGGACTCTCGGTCCGCGACCTGGTCAGCATGGGGCGCTACCCGTACGTGAATCCATGGTCTCCCCTCGGCTCGGAGGACCGCGCCCTGGTCGACGCGTGGCTCGCCGCGGTCGATCTGGTGGATCTGGCTGACCGGGATGCGGCCGAGCTCTCGGGCGGAGAGTTGCAGAGGGCGCGTCTCGCTCGCGCTCTCGTGCAGGAGCCGCAGCTCCTGCTTCTGGATGAGCCCACGGCGCACCTCGACCTCGGTCACGAAGCGCGTTTCATGGAGATTGTGAATCAAATAATTCATGAACAATCAGTTACGGTAATTGCTGTCACCCATCACTTGAACGTAGCTGCCCGGTACGCGGATCGGATGATACTCCTGTCCGGCGGACGGGTGCTGGCCGACGGAGCCCCGTCGCACGTGCTGGCTCCGGAGTGGCTGGAGGCGGCGTTCGGCTGGCCGATCGAGGTCCTGAACCTTGGCCCGGTCGGTCGCATGGCGGTGGCGGGGCGCAAGGACACCGCAAGGGGCGATGGGACGTGGTGAACAGGGGGAAGGGGTTCCTGTGGGAGAGCTGCGCACGGCGACAAGCCGTCCGTCTCTCCGGCATCCTGGGATGCCTGTTCCTTGCGTCGCCTCGCGCCGAGGCGCAGGAAGATCAGGATCGGCGGATCGTAAGCGTGTTGCTCGCATCCGAAGGCGGTGGACGGCTGGACCAGGTGTCCCTGAGTCTGGAGGTGCTCGGAGACGAAGCACCGAGGCAGCCGGGCTCCGTTCTTTCCACGGAAGGCGGGGGGGCGGCGATCCTCGACCTGTCAGCGGGAGTGGAGTACGACCTCAGAGTGTCGGCGCCGGGTCACCTGGAGCGAGTCGTCCGAATCGCCTCCTCGGGGCCGGCGACGGTTCGTGTGGTCTTATCTGTGGATCCGTATGAGTTGCCGACGATAACCGCGGCGGTGGGGGGGCGGGTGGAGGGTCCGGAGAACCGGACCGTCCACCAGGCCCTGTTCCACGAGGAGTCCCTGACGTATTCGACGGTCGCGGAGTGGTTGCGAGACGTGCCTGGTGTATCGGTTCGGGGCTCCGGCGCGGGTGCCCGTCAGGTCTTGTCCGTTCGTGGTAGCAGGCCGCAGGCCGTGCTGGTGCTTCTGGATGGGGTGGCTCTCAACGATCCCCTCACAGGCCAAGCCGATCTCTCCATGATTCCCGCGTCCTCCCTGGAGTCAGGCACGCTGATACCCGGGTCGGGGTCGATGCTGTACGGAGCGGGAGCGGCTGCTGGAGTGTTGCTGCTTCAGTCCCGGGTCGCGCACGGCAGCGGCCTGGGCGGCGGAATCCAGATGGCGTCCTTTGGAGGCCTGGGCTTCGACGCGCAGGCCGACGTGGTGAGCGGCGCGCGCCGGGTCGGGTTCTCGGTCTCTGCGTCGCGCGCCGAGAACGACTTCCCATACCGTGGCACGGGCGTCCAGGGAACGAGCGATACGTGGTCCAACGCCGGCGTGGGCAGCGCTCATGCCGCGATCCACGCGGCCTCGGGGGTCTTCTTCGGCAACGTCCGTTTCGATGGAGCGGACCGCGGCACGCCGGGACGGGCCGGCACGAGTCTGTTTGCCGGAGCCCGAGCACGGGAGCGCTCGTGGATCGCCGCGGCGGGTGTCGACAGGCCCAACGTCAGGAGCTCCTTCAGCTACGCCCGGCGAAGGATGGGCTATCGTCCATCCGACCTGGAACCTTACTCGGTTCAGGAGGTCCGCGAGCTGCGCGTGTCGGGAGAGCTGAATCTTCCGACTGTTCCCGTGACTCTGGGAGCGCGCGCGGCCGGAGAGACGCTCGAAGGCGAGCAGGTCGAGGGGAGTGTCGGCCGGGCGTCCGGGGGCCTGAGGGTCGCGGCGATAGCTGGGCCGGAGCGGTTCCGTGTCGTTCCAGGGCTCTCCGTGGACGTGAGCGCTGGTCGCCTCGTCGCCAGCCCGGAGGTGTCCGTCACCTGGCTGGCAACCGGGGCTCTTCGGGCATGGGGCAGGGCAGGACAGGGGTTCCGGATGCCTACGTTCGGCGACCTGTACTTCGCGTCGCGATACCAGATGAGGGCCAATCCGGACCTCCAGCCGGAGAGGATCGACTGGGACGGAGAGATCGGCGCGGGCCTTCGGACTAGGGCGGGCGGGTTGGAGCTCGAGGCCTCCGCCGCCGGGTGGTCTCGGCGCACATCGGATCCGATCGTATGGCTCGCGAGCTCCACCGCGCTCTGGAGTCCCAGCAACCTCGGAAGGCTCATGGCTGCGGGAGTCGACATCGAGCTCGAGCTGTCATCGCGTGAACCGGGACCGGTCGGGTGGCGCGCGCAGGTGGCGGGCTCCGCCCAGCGCAGCAGGGTCGGCTTCGGCAGCAACCGCAACCCGTTGCCGTACGATCCGGACGGCCACGGTCGTCTCAGCCTCGAGGCCTGGCTTGGAGCGGCGGGCGCGAGGCTCGACTTGCGGTACACCGGCTCACGGACCACGAGCCTCGCCGCGACGCGTGAGCTGCCGGCTTTCGCGACGATCGATGCATCCGCCCGGTACGGCTTCCGGATGGGAGACCTGGACCTGGGAGTGTACGGCAAGATCGTAAACGTTCTCGACCAGAGATTCGAGCTGGTCGAGCTCTATCCCGAACCGGGTCGGCAGTTCGCGCTGCGACTCGAGGCCAGGAGGTCGAGTTCATGAACGGGTCGCCTTCGAGCCGCAGGGTCTGGCTGTTCGCCGGGCTGGCCTTCGCGGCCTCGGGCGGGTGCGGCGGTCAAACGACGGAGCCGGTAGCGGACGGCCCCCGGGACCTGTGGATCCTCAACTCCACCGGTCAGACGCTGACCGCCTTCTCGGTGGGACAGAGTCTGTCCGTCGCCGGAGCGCCCCTGGATCTGGGGGCCGGATTCGACGGGGATGCGCTCGATGTCGCTGCCGGTTTGGCGGTCACGACGGTGTCCAGCTTCGGGGGCAGTCGCGTCGTGTTCGTCGACCTCGAAGCGCGGGCGGTCAGCTCGAGCCCGTTTCCGGCTCCGGAAGGCGACCTTGCCAACCCGTCCGCCGCCTCGTTCGACGATCTGGGAAACGCCTGGGTCGGTGGACGCGGTAGCGACGCCGTGTACCGTGTACGTCCCGGCGATTCATCGGCGGAACTGATGGCCAGCGATGTGGGCACGTTCATCGAGGCCATCGTCCCGGTGGGAGACCGGCTCTATGCCGTGGACGCCAACATCGACGACGAGGGAGGCAGCTACCTTCCCAGGGGGCCCGGGCGGGTCGTCGTGTTGTCCCGGTCAGGTCTGGCGGAGTCGGTCATCGATCTCCCCGCGGGTGCATTCAATCCCACGGATGCCGTGGAGGTGAAGGGGACCCTGATCGTGCTGGCGGCCGGGAGCTTCGACCCCGTCACCTTCCTTCCGGCCAACGACGGGGCGCTGGTGCTCGTCGATCTGCCCGCCGGCGCAACGCACTCCCCGCTCGCACTGGAGGCCAACGGCATATCGCTGGAGGAAGGGGATGATGGCTGGATCTACGTGACCACGACATCGGATTTCGAAACGACGAGCCTCCTGCGCTTCGATCCCGGTGAAGGGAATTTTGACCGAGGGCCGTCCGATCCCATCATCGTCCGGGGGAAAGACGGTGCTCCGGTCGACTGCTGGTCGGCGACGGCGGCGATCGACGGACGCATCGTCTGCGCCACTTTCAGCTTCGCCGAAGCTGGTCGGCTGGTCCTTGCGGAGCCGGATGGGACCTTCATACACGAAGTCCCCTCCGGCTTCGGGACAACGGATGTGGCCTGGCAGTGATCACGCGGACCAGCGTTTGCCGGCCACTGATATGCCGGGATAGCTTGACCGCGTGCCG
Organism: Candidatus Benthicola azotiphorus; assembly: GCA_947581745.1. Taxonomy (GTDB): domain Bacteria; phylum Gemmatimonadota; class Gemmatimonadetes; order Palauibacterales; family Palauibacteraceae; genus Benthicola; species Benthicola azotiphorus. The sequence goes on along the minus strand of CANPVW010000308.1, from coordinate 13,105 downwards.
ATCGTGACCACGCGCAGCATCGTGCTGCAGACGCATGCCTATAGTGACACCAGCAAGATCCTGCGTCTGCTGACGATGGACCATGGTCCACAGTCTGTGATGGCGCGGGGCGCCCTTCGCCCGCGCAGCCGGCTGTCGGGCTTGCTCGAGCCGTTCGCCGAAGGCGCCGCCACCTTCTACCTGAAGCCGGATCGGGATCTCCACACGCTGTCAGGCTTCGATCTCGTGTGTGAGCGTCAGGCGCTTGGGCGCGATCTGAAGCGCTACGCCGCCGCGAGCGTGCTCTGTGAGCTCGTGCTGCGTCTCGCCCCTGTGGAGCACGACCCGGAGCTGTTCCACGCTCTGACTACAGGACTCGACTCCCTGATGAGCGTGGAGGCCGTGGCGGTCTCGGGGACGGCGGTGGCGGCCGCCTGGACACTGGTCGATGTGCTCGGCTTCGCCCCGGACCTCGGCGGCTGCGCCCGTTGTGGAGACCCACTCGTCGAGCGCGGTGGCAGGCTCGATGTACGGGAGGGCAGCCTCGTCTGCGATCAGTGTCTACCGCCCGGCGCCGTGTTGCCCGCGGATGAGATCAGGACTCTGCGAGAGGTAGCGTCGGGCCAGCCAGGTGGTGAGGCGCTGTCCAGTCGTCAGATCCACATACTGGTCGAGTTCATTCGGCACCATGCGGCAGAAGGGATCCGGCTGCGTTCGCTCGACTTCCTGCTCCTGGAGGAAGCCCGGTGAGGCGCGGCATCATCATCGGGACGGCGGGGCACGTGGATCACGGGAAGACCGCACTGGTCAGGGCATTGACCGGAGTGGAGACCGATCGTTGGGCGGAGGAGCGCGAGCGCGGACTGACCATCGACATCGGGTTCGCCCCGTTCGAGGATCTGGCGGGCTGTGAGGCGGGAATCGTCGATGTTCCAGGACACGAAGACTTCGTGAAGAACATGCTGGCGGGATCTACGGGAATCGATCTTCTCCTGCTCGTGGTAGCCGCAGATGAAGGACCGATGCCGCAGACGAGGGAGCACCTTACGATCGCCAGGCTGCTCGGCGTCCTCAACGGGGTCGTGGCGCTCAACAAGGCCGACCGGGTCGAGGCTGAGTGGCTCGATCTGGTTCGCGAGACCACGCGTGACGAGGTGAACAGGCTGACGGAAGGTCTGGACTGGCCGATCGTGGACGTTTCGGCGGTAACGGGCCAGGGTTTGGAAGAGCTGCGGCGGGCCATCGGGGAAGCGGCGGCGCGACCCTCGGTCCGTGATCCATCGGACCTGTTCCGGATGCCGGTGGACAGGTCCTTCACCGTGCCCGGTGCGGGAACGGTGGTCACGGGCACGACCTGGAGCGGTCGGGTAGGCGCAGGCGAAACCGTGCGGTTGCTGCCGGTCGACCAGGTGGCCCGGGTCAGGTCGCTGCAGGTACACGGCGAGTCGAGGGAGCAGGTCGGGCCAGGGCGCCGCTGCGCGATCGCTCTCGTGGGCGTCGACTCCGATCAGGTAGGTCGGGGCAGCGTGGTCCTGGGGCAGGGGGGCTGGAGACCACTCAATCGATTGGGTGCGCGGGTCGAAGTCATAGCCGAATCGCCCCATGCCCTGTCCCACGGACAGCGCGTGCGACTGTTCCTCGGAACTGACGAAGTGATGGCGCGGGTGCGAACCGTTGACAGGAAGACCCTGACTCCGGGCGGAGTCGGATGGGTGGTGCTCGACTGCGAACGACCCGTCGTAGCCCGGGCCGGAGACCGGTTCATCCTGCGCTTCTACTCGCCGGTGTCGATCCTCGGTGGCGGCCAGGTGTGCGCCCTCGATCCGCCACGGGGCTGGAGGTCTCAGGTCGAGGCCTGGGGTGCCATCCTGGACGGCAGCCCCTCCGATGCCATATCGGCCGCTGTGGACGCGGCCGGAGGAGAGGGAAGGGCGCGAGATGAGCTGCCTCTCGCCACGCGGCTGACGTCGGCGATGGCGGAGGAAATTCTCGCCGGCACCGGGGGCACGGTCAGGTTGAGTGGGAAGTGGTATGGCGAGGCTGCACTGCGGGGCGCCGAGGCGGCCGTGCTGAAACACCTGGAGGAGGCTCACGAGCGCCGGCGGAGGCTCTCTTCGGAACCGCTCGAGTCGGTGCGCGCCGGCCTGTCCAGAAAGTACTCCCCGGAACTCGTCAATCACGTGGTCGGAGTGCTGGAGGCGCGGGGCAAGGTGGTCGTAGACGGACCGGGGATCCGCCTCGCAGGACATGAGGCGGACCTCAGCGGAGCAGAGCGGGAGGCTTCAGAGGCCCTCGAGGCAATTCTGGCGACAGCAGACCTCGCGCCGCCCTCGCCCGGCGATCTGGCCGGTCGCCTCGGATTGGACCGCGACGTGTTGAACGACCTCCTGAAGCTGCTGGTCGAATCGGGACGCGTGGTTCGAGTGACGCCGGAGGTCTTCCTGACTCGCGAAGCCGAGGCCAGGGCGCGCGAGACGATACGAGATCTGACGCGGTTCGAAGCCGTCGCGCCTGCAGGCTTCCGGGAGGCTCTCGGCCTGACAAGAAAGCACCTCATTCCCCTCCTGGAGCACATGGACCGGATGGGTGTGACGAAACGCACACCGGAGGGCCGGATCGCGATCGATGGCGGGAAGTGAACCGGGAGACGGAGATCGGAAGACTGTCGCCGATGGCGTCAGTCGACGTAGTACAGAAACCGCCCGCAGTAGTCGCACACGCCGATATGGTCGTTGCGGCCGGCCTCGGATGCCCATGCCGTTGGGGTGGCGACGAAGCAACCGTAACAGATGCCGTTCAGAACGGGAGCGACCGCCCGGTCCAGGTTCCCGGCAAGGTCCATATACCGTCGACGGATTCCGGGCTCCAGGCGATCGATGACCTCCGCGATCTTGACCTGCAGAAGGTCGAGTGCCTCTGCCGGCCGCAGTTCGAACACCGCCTCTTCCATGTCCCGCAGGGGATCATCCTCCAGAGCTCGTCTCTGGGTCTGAAGATCCTGTAGCTCAAGCAGAAGTTCGAGCTGCGGGTGCATGGTCAGACTCCCTTTTCCTCCAGCAGCGCTATGAACTCCTCAGGTCGCTGGAGCTCAGCGAGACGCTCGGGCACGTCAGGCTCCTTGCCGAACTGGGCGATGCGGCCCAGAACGGGCAGGTACTGGTTCGAGACTTCCAGGGGGGGAGCGACGATCAGGAAGACGTGTTGAACCGGCTTCTTGTCGATAGCGTCGAAATCGATTCCGGACAGCTTTCGACCAAACGCCACCCGGAGCCGGTTGACCACCAGCGAGCGGCAATGCGGAATCGCAATGCGCCGCCCGATCCCGGTCGACCCGAGGTTTTCCCTGCGCTTCAGCATCTTGAAGAGGATGCCCCTCGACTTTTCGTCGAGACCCAGGAGACCGACTAGCTCCTTGAGCGCCTCGTCTTTGGTTTCCGACTCGAGATCCAGGTTGATGGCGTCCAGCGTGAAGAAGTCGCGCAGTTGCATATGTATCTTCTCCTGGCCTCGGGACGTCGCCCCGGGGCCCGGTTATTCGTTGAACATCGGGAGACAGCAGTATATTCGGTTTACAGAATCGATGTCAAAGGTAGCCGCTTAAGGATCTGCCTTCCCCGGGGTGCACATTGACGGAACCGGCGCGGCGCTTTAGTGTCACATCATGGCGAGGGCTGCTCCGGCAGCCCTCGCGTGCGCTCAGGCGCAGCTGATTGACAATGAGGGGGTGAACTAGATTCGACGTGTATTCGGATCCTGAGGCAGCGTGCCGAGGTGTCCCGGAACCTCGTGAAACACCGGGAAAACACACAATTGCCAACGACAACTTGGCTCTGGCTGCGTAACTGACGTGGCCCGTTCTCCGAGTGGCCCGCCCGAGGCGGCTCGAAGAACGCCGATAATTCGGGCTGGTCTCTACGGCATGTCACGGGTCGTGGAGATGAGATGGCGCAAGCCGCACGTGGCTGGCTGACGACAGGCCGTCGAGGAGCCTTGCCGTCGGCGAGACTCGATCCTCGAATACGCACGTAGAGACCGAGGGGGAAGACTTCACGGACCCGGGTGCGATTCCCGGCACCTCCATCATGATCCGCGCTCCGGCTTCGAGCCGGGTCGCGGAGTTTTTCTTTTTTGGGCCGGCGTGGTGCGATTCGACGCGCACGGCACCGCCGCCGGCTGTCCCGCCCAGAGGGAGCAAGGAGACAGACCAAGTGCTGGACGAACTACTGGATCGCCTCAACGGAGAGGCGGAAGCACTGCTCCACGAGCTGAACGTCACGCTGCCACGCGAAATCGAAACGGCAGTGGCGCAGGGGGACCTGAGTGAGAACTCGGAGTACACTGCGGCGTTGGAACGACAGCAGTTCGTGCGCGCCCGACTCGACCACATCTCGCGCAGGCTCGGCGAGCTGAGCGATATCGACCTCGAGCAGATACCCGAGGATCGGATCGGATTCGGTTCGCGCGTGGAGGTGCTGGATCTGGACGACGAGACCGTCGAGCACTACACGCTGGCGTTCGGAGACTACCTCGACTTCGAGAAGGCCGAGATCTCCATGGCCTCGCCTATCGGCAAAGCTCTGCTCGGCAAGGGAGATGGCGACGAAGTGGACGTCCCGCTCCCGAACGGTCGCATTCGCTACCGAGTGCTGACGTTCGAGACGTTGCACGAGCTGGGGGACGGCAAGGGCTGATACGGCTGGTCAGAACACGGAGATGTCCGGGACGTAGCGCTCTGGGTCCCTCCGGACGTCCTCCAGCATCGCGTTCAGCTCCACCAGAGTGCGAAGCAGTTCCTCGTACATCTGCTCATCCGTGAACAGGCGTCCCGCCGAGCCCTCCCCGGCCAGAAGTCCGGCGAGAAGAGAGTCCGCACGGGTCACCGTTGCCGTCAGCTCCGAGTAGAGACTGTCGGAGCGAACGAGCTGTCCCAGAGTTCCCTCACCTTCGACGACCGAGCGGGCGAGCGTATCGAAGGAGGTCACGGCCGACCGGACGGCGGTATACAACGTATCGTCGGTCAGCAACCGCATCAGCGACCCGTCTGGCGACGCGGCCGATGCGGCGAGGGTATCCAGGCTCTCGGCCAGTCCCACCAGCCGATCGTACAGCTGCCCGTCCACCACGAGCTGGCCCAGTGTCCCGCGGCCTTCGAGGAGCCCGCGAGTCAGGCTGGAAAGGTTTCTGGCCACTTCGGTGAGGTCGCCGACGGCCTCGGCCCCCTCGGCGAGCAATGCATCGTAGTCCAGGCTCGCGGCGGACGCGACCGTGTCACCAGGCTGCAGGACCCGCGCTGCCGAACTGCCGGGCCGGATATCGATCAGGCGATCCCCGAGAAGGCCCTGCGTCCGTACCTGCGCGCGAGAGTCCTCTCGTATCTGATCCTGAACTTCAACGTTGATCGCGAGCCAGATGGCGACCGCTTCTCTTGTTTCCGGTCGCTCCGAGGGCGGGATGAACCGGATCTCGTCCACCTGACCGACCGTCTGGCCGGCGAGCTGCACTGCGGCTCCCGGGACGAGGCCGGATGCCGAGCGGACGAGCGTCACCAGTCGGTACCGTTCACCGAACACGTGTCCCGTATCGCCCACCAGGAACACTCCGAACGACAGCAACCCGAGTGCCGCCAGGATAAGCAGGCCGACGCGCACCTGCTCCCAAGTGACCGCCGCGCCTCTTCTCACTGCCTCTCCCTCGCACGATACCGTCCGTGCGCGCGGCGGGTCGGCCGGGTGCGCCTAGCGCAGAAACTCTCGCACATACTCGTCTTCCGTCGCCACCATTTCCTCCGGGCTTCCCACGAAGACCAGTGAACCCTCGAACAATAGAGCGACCCGGTTGCTCGTGCGGAAGGCCGAACGGATATCATGCGTCACGACGATCGAGCTGACCTCGATCTCACCCTGCAGCTTCAGGATCAGGTCGTTGATCGTCCTGGTCGTGATCGGATCCAGTCCGCTTGTAGGCTCGTCGTACAGCAGCAGACGCGGCCGGTGCACCACGGCCCTCGCGATACCCACCCGCTTCTTCATGCCGCCGCTGAGTTCGGCCGGCAGCAACCCCATCACCTGCTCCGGTTCCAGATCGACCAGGCCGAGGGACTCGCGCACACGGAACTCGATCTCGCCCTCCGACAGGTGGGTGTGCTCGTGCAGGTAGAACCCTACATTGTCGTACACGGTGAGTGAGTCGAACAGAGCGGCTTCCTGAAACACCATCCCCATGTTCCGTCGGAGCGCCAGTACCTGTGTCAGCGGAACGTGCGATATGTCCTTGCCCTCGACCCGGACTTCGCCGGAGTCCGGCAGAGACAGTCCCAGGATCAGCCTGAGGATCGTCGATTTTCCGGCCCCGGAGCCCCCCAGAACCGACAGCGTCTCTCCTCGCTGCAACGCCAGTGACACCCCATCGAGTACCGTGTGCTCGCCGTATGACAGGCAAACATCTTCGAGCTCGACTACCGGACCCTCGCCCTCCGGAGGGGCCGCCTCCTGCCCGAGATTGGCGAGGGCCTTGCGGACTTCCGCCCGGATTTCCCTCCGCATCTGCGAGTCCCACAGGTCCAGGGAGTCGGGTGTCATTCGATCAGCAGCGCGATGAGGACCTGGGTGAGGAAATAGTCGGTCGCCAGGATGAAGATCGACGTCGTGACGACCGCTCGGGTGGCGGCCCTCCCGACTCCTTCCGTGCCTCCGCTCGTCTTGAGGCCGAAATAGCACCCGGTGATCGCGATGATGGCGCCGAAGAACACCGGCTTCAAAATACCCGAGAACACGTCGATAGGGATGTAACGGAAGATGAAGCCCGTGTCCGCCAGAGTGAGGTACACGGAGCGCATGTAGAGATCGACCGTGAGGTCCAGCTTCACCACGGCGATCAGCATCCCGCCCATGACCGCTACCACGTCCGTTACGACCGTGAGGAGCGGCAGACACAGAATCGCCGCCACGAATCGCGGCACGACCAGCTTCCGCACCGGGTCGACGCTCATCGTGGTCAAGGCGTCGATCTGCTCGGTCACCCTCATCGCGCCGATCTCGGCTGCCATGCCTGACCCGGCACGGCCCGTCACCATGAGCGCCGTAAGCACCGGCCCCAGCTCCCGCACGGCGCTCGCGCCCACAAGACGCCCGATGTAGATGGTGGCTCCGAACTGCTTCATCTCCACGGCCGATTGCAGCGCCAGCACCATCCCGGTGAACAGACCGGTCAGGAGCACGATCCCGATCGACCCGACCCCGATCGCGTCCATCTGGATCACGAGGTCGCGTGCGTAGAAGGGTCTCGAGATGCTCCCGTGCATCGAGCGGAACAGGAGGCGGAAGTACTCCTGCGTGTGGAACGCCCAGCCCTTGAGCGCGTCGTTGACGTAGCGGAGGGGAGTGCGGGCCGTTTCGCTCAAGCTCATGACGGGCTGCCGATCCCCCGGGCTTTGACTCCCCTGCGGCCTGCGACTAATTTCGCGCGACGCAAGTCCTGCGCGACTACGACCTGTCGGAACAACTGCCGGACCGTTACTCTGCGCCGCTTTCCTGCGGCAGGCAGTCCTCGCGGCAGGTTACCCGGGATCCAGATCGGACGCAAGACAGCATCGTGCTTCCATACTCTCCGTTCGACACGGCAGACCAGGCGGAGCGCCTCCTCGAGGCGGCCCGGGGCGGACGCGTGGTCGTGGTGGGTGACGCGATGCTGGATACCTACCTCTCAGGCACCGTGGATCGCATATCTCCCGAGGCGCCGGTGCCGGTAGTCCGGGTGGTCGCGGAGACCGCGGCACCCGGCGGGGCCGCCAACGTGGCGATGGGTGTCACGGCTCTCGGGGCTGAGTGTCGGCTCGTGGCCGCGGTCGGGGACGACGACTCGGCGGCGGACCTGATCGGACGATTGCAGGCAGCCGGCGTGGGCACGAGCGATCTGGTGTCCCAGCCGGGGAGACCTACGACCCGAAAGACGCGCATCATGGCCCGGCATCAACAGATGCTGCGGGTGGACACGGAAGATCCGGGACCGCTGTCCGACGAGGTCCGCCAGCGTGTCTCGCGGCAGGCGCTGGAAGCTCTCGAGTGGGCCGACGCCCTCGTGATCGAGGACTACGACAAGGGCGTGATCGACGGATCTCTCGCCCGCGATCTCCTGGCTCGTGCGCGTGACCGTGGCATACCTTCGGTGATCGATCCGAAGCTGAGACATTTCTTCGAGTTTCCCGGCGCTACAGTATTCAAGCCCAATGCACGGGAGCTGGCCGCAGCGCTCGGGCTGGAGAAGGCGCCGCGAGACGAAGCTACTCTCGCTCCCATCCTCGAGGGCCTCGACTGCGACTGCCTGATCCTCACCCTCGGGGAGGAGGGGATGCTCGTGTTCGAGCCTCCAGCCGCGGCCCGGCTTCTGCCTCCGGTGGCGCGGGAAGTCTTTGATGTGACGGGGGCGGGCGATACCGTGACGGCCGTGCTTTCGGTGGCGCTGCTCGCCGGGGGGTCGATCGGTCAGGCCGCCTTCCTGGCCAACCTCGCGGCCGGGGTCGAGGTGTCTCGGTTGGGAGCCGTCCCGGTCACGGCCAAGGAGCTGATCGCGGAGTTTGGACGTACGAACTAGTACCTGGAAGACACAGGGAGCATTGACATGCCTACCGATATCGATATCGCTCAGAGCACGACGCTGAGACCGATCGTGGACGTGGCCGCCGAGGCGGGCCTGGACGCGGGGGACCTGCGTCCGTACGGCCACACCATGGCCAAGATTACCCCGCAGGCGCTCGAGGGCCGGCCTGAAAGAGGGAAGGTCGTGCTCGTCACGGGGATGACACCGACCCCGGCGGGGGAAGGAAAGTCGACCGTGGCGGTCGGGCTCGCGCAGGCACTGCGCAAGCTCGACAGGCGCACCGTGCTGTGCCTCCGCCAGCCGTCGCTCGGCCCCGTGTTCGGGATCAAGGGCGGGGCCGCAGGTGGTGGCTATTCGCAGGTCCTGCCGATGGAGGAGATCAACCTCCATTTCACCGGAGACTTCCACGCGATCACTTCCGCGCATTCGCTCCTGTCGGCGGCGCTGGACAACAATCTGCAGCGCGGCAACTCGATCGGAGTCGATACGCGAAAGATCAACTGGCGACGGGCCGTGGACATGAACGACCGCTCGCTCCGCAACATCGTGATCGGTCTCGGGGGCCCGCTTTCAGGCCTCCCGCGCGAGGACGGATTCACGATCACCGCAGCGTCCGAGATCATGGCCATCTTCTGCCTTTCACGGGACCTGTCGGACTTCGAAGAGCGTGTGTCACGTATCGTGCTCGGGACCCGGCCTGACGGTTCCTTCGCGCGAGCGGCTGAGCTGAACGTGGGAGGGGCGCTGGCCCTGCTGATGAAGGACGCGCTCGCCCCCAATCTCGTGCAGACGCTGGAAGGAGGACCGGCGCTGATCCACGGCGGCCCGTTCGCCAACATCGCCCACGGCTGCAATTCTCTGATCGCCACGCGGGCCGGCGCGAAGCTGGGTGATATCGTGGTCACCGAGGCTGGATTCGGGTCGGACCTCGGGGGCGAGAAGTTCTTCGACATCAAGTGCCGGATCGGCGGCCTCGAGCCGGAAGCGGCCGTGGTCGTGGCGACGCTCCGCGCGATGAAGCACCACTCCGAAGCGACCGGGCGGGCGGATGCCGGTTTCGAGAACCTGATGGCGCACGTCGAGAACGTGCGACAGTTCGGGGTGCCGGTCGTGGTCGCGATCAACCGGTTCGCGGACGACTCGGACGAGGACATCCAGGCGGTCGGGTCCATGTGCAAGGGGGCCGGCGTGCGTCATGCCGAGTGCGATGTCTGGGCACACGGAGGAGAGGGTGGTCTGGGACTGGCGGAGGAGTTGCTGCGGGTTCTGGAGGAAGAGCAGGCCGCCTTTGCGCCTCTGTACTCTACGGATCTCAGTCTGGTGGAGAAACTGGAGACGATCGCCTCGAGGGTGTACGGTGCAGATGGACTGACCCTGACCCCCGCGGCCGCGAAGCAGGCACAGCAGATCGTCGAGAATGGCCTGGGCGACCTGCCGGTCTGCGTGGCCAAGACGCAGTACTCGCTCAGCGACGACCCGTCACTGCTCGGACGGCCGAAGGGATTCCGGATCACGGTTCGGGAATTCCGCATCTCAGCGGGCGCCGGCTTCATCGTGGCCTTGACGGGGGACGTGATGACCATGCCGGGCCTTCCCGCCAGGCCGGCGGCGGAGGACATGCGGATTCACCCGGACGGGAAGATCGAGGGCCTGTTCTGATACCCGGCGGGTCAACGGGAGGGACGCACATGCGAGCATTGCACACCGACAGCGCCCCCGCGGCGATCGGACCTTATTCCCAGGCGGTGGAGGCCGGAGGATTCCTCTTTTCGGCGGGGCAGATCGGGCTCGTTCCCGGCACCGGCGAGTTCGCGGGTGCCGGAGTCGAGTCTCAGGCCGTCCAGGTCTTTCTCAACCTCGCGGCGATACTGGAGGCCGCGAAACTCGGCTTCGGGGATGTCGTCAAGACGACGGTCTACCTTGCTACAATGGATGACTTTCCTGTAGTCAACGCTATATACGAAAAGCACTTCAGTCGCCCATTCCCGGCGCGGTCCACGGTGGCCGCGGCGGCACTTCCGAAGGGCGCCCTCGTCGAGATCGACGTAGTGGCTCGCGTGCCCTGAAGCGGTTGGGACCTGGTGCGAGGGACAGAAGACAGGGGGGGCGGATGGCGGCCGGTGTCGCCTGCGGTCTTCAAAACCGTTGTGGGGCGCGAGTAGCGTCCTTGGTGGGTTCGACTCCCACCCGCTCCCGCCACCTCCTGGTCGTGGTCGCCGCAGTCCTGTGGACCGTGGGCTCGACGGGGTCCGCGTCCGCACAGGAGCGGGTCGTGCAGGACTCGGCTTCGAGTTCCACGGATAGCACCAGCGCCGTTTCCGTTGTCCCCTCCAGTCCGGAGTCTGGCAAGGACTCCGCGGGGCCGCCCGTCAGTCCGATGGGGGCTCTCTTGCGAAGCATGGTCGTGCCCGGTTGGGGGCAGGCGGTCGTCGATCAGCCGGTCAGGGGAGCCTTCTACTTCACGATGGAGGCTGCCTCGCTCTGGATGCTCTTCAGGACGCAGGCGGCGCTGGATGCGGCGAAACGTGCCGGAAACGAAGACCTGGCCTCCGCCAGACAGGACCAGAAGGAGGACTGGATCGTGATGGCCGTGTTCTGGTCCCTGTTCGCGGGAGTGGATGCGTGGGTTTCCACTCACCTGTGGGGCTTCGAGGGTGCCGTCGTGCCCCCCCCGGATGGATCGCCTGGGATCGCCGTTCAATACTCTGTTCCGCTCGGGGGTCCCTGAATGAGCCACGAGAGTGTCCGTGCGCAGGCAGCCAGGCCGATCGGCGTATTCGACTCCGGGCTTGGAGGGCTGACGGTGCTGGGCGCGATCCGCAGGCGCCTGCCGAAGGAGTCGACCGTGTATCTCGGAGATACCGCCCGCGTGCCGTACGGCCCCAAAGCGGCGGAGACGATTCGCCGCTACGCTCTGGAAGCCACGGACTTCCTGATCGGCATGGGGGTCAAGGCCATCGTGGTGGCCTGTAACACGGCTACGGCGCGTGCGCTGCCGGCGGTCGAGGCCCGTGCAGGGGTGCCGGTGCTGGGCGTCGTCGAGCCTGGCGGACGAGCGGCGGCGAACGCGTCGCCAGGCGGCCGCATCGGTGTCATCGGGACGAGCGGGACTATCGCGAGCAGAGCCTACAACATCGTGATCCACGCTCACCGTCCGGACGCACGGGTGTTCGAGCAGGCTTGCCCTCTGTTCGTCCCGCTGGTGGAGGAGGGATGGACCGAGGATCCGATCACGCGCCTTGCCGTGGAACGGTACCTCGCACCGCTCCTGGAACGGAACATCGACACGCTGGTGCTGGCCTGCACGCACTATCCGCTTCTGAAGGCTCTGCTCGCGGAAGTCGTCGGCCCGGCCGTGGCCCTGATCGATTCGGCGGAGTCGACTGCGGAAGCCCTCGAGAAGTTGCTTCTGGATGCCGACCTATCCAACCGGACGGGAGACTCTCCAATCGCCCGCTATTACGTCACGGATGAGGCTGCCAGGTTCGACCTCCTGGCGCGCCGTCTGCTGGGCGAGGAGGTCGAGCACCTGGAGATGGTCAGCGTGGATTCCACCGGTTGAGCTGGATGCGGTCCTTCGTGACTTCCGCCCAGCTGCAGTTGTGCAGCCAGTCGCCGGAGTTGAGATAGTGTCGTCCCGGCTCCACCTCGACCAGCTCGGGCCTGTGGCAGTGGCCGAAGACCACGAGATCCAGGGCGGGCTCGGAATGCAGAAGATCCTCGGCCGCCTCACGGAGCCGATCCGACCGGTGTTCCGCGTTGTGGTCGTCCGTCCGCCCATGACGGCTCTCCGTGCGGCTGACGAGTCGAATCAGGCGGGCAGACCAGTCAGGATGGACCTGCCGAAAGGCGGCGCTCGCCGCCCGGCTGCGGATCACCGTCTTGAGCGCTCTGTACCCCCAGTCTCCGCTCCCGAGGCCATCCCCGTGGGCCACGTAGGCCGTCCTGCCTCCAACTTCGGTTCGGAGCGGACCGTCCAGGAGCTCGATCCCCACGTCGTCGGCCAGGAATCGTCCTCCCCACGAATCGTGATTGCCGCCGAGCATGCGAATCCGCATGCCATCGTCCACGAGGTCGGCGAGCACGCGCAACACCTGGAAGTACCTTCCCTGGATCACGGTCCGGTACTCGAACCAGAAGTCGAACAGGTCTCCGTTGATCAGGAGATCGTCGGTCCTCCCGGGGAGATCCGCCAGAAAACGCAGGAGCGCGGCCTCGTTCGCCGCCGGGGCGGCACCCAGGTGAGCGTCGGATATGATGACCGTGGACCTTTCCATGGCGCCAAGTATAGAGTGCCGTTGAGCAACGTGAAACGGGCCCGCTCCTGTCGTGGCCGATGCATCTTCGTGAGAGGGCAATGAGCTCAGATCACTTGGGCCGGAATCGGACACGCCTTCGAGTCCGCTACGCCGAGACCGACCAGATGGGTCGGGCGCATCACATGCAGTACCTCGCCTGGTTCGAGCTCGGGCGGACCGAATTCATGCGCGCGGCCGGGGTGGCATACTCCGACCTCGAGGCACAGGGGTGC
>CANPVW010000307.1 GCA_947581745.1 Candidatus Benthicola azotiphorus | reverse complement strand
CGGCGAGCCCGCCACGAGGCCCCGGTCTACGGCGAACCGCGCCGCGCACCGCGAGCCGTTGCCGCAGGTGCCGAAAGCCGAGCCGTCAGGGTTGAAGAAGCGGACGCCGACCCGGTCCGACTCGACAGGCCAGACCAGGACGAGTCCGTCCACCCCCACGCCGGTAGCGCGATCACAGACGTGCTTCGCGACCGGCGTTCCCTGTTCGTCGGGCCACCGCGCCGCCGTGATCACGAAGTCGTTTCCGGCGCCCGTATACTTGCCGAAGTTCACGGAATTCCCCGCTCGCTCAGTGGTTATGCGCCGCTGCGCCCGACTCCCGCACGGAAAAAGCCGCGGACCCGGTCGGGGTCCGCGGCCTTCCCTTCGACCTGACTCGACGCGGCGCAACGGCGGCTCCGCTGGTCAGGCACGCGCCCTCAGCACGGCGCGGGGGAAGCTTACCCCCCGAAGGCTGTACGAGCCTTCTTCAGCGGCTCACGCCGAGGCGACCGCTCGCCCATGTCGAGCCAGGCTCGGTTCTACTGGACACTGGATCACCTCCCTTCGAAGAGTGGAACATCGGGCACCACACCGGTGCCACCGCCGCTCGAGCGGCAGGGGCTGAGTCGAAGTTGGACGATCCCGGTCGGAGGCGCAACGGGCCGGGTCGCGTGTCCCGCCTGCCGCCCGCGCGGCCCTCGGCGCAGCGGCGATGCACGAGACCGGTCGCCGACCTATCTTGTGGCCGTGCAAGCGGGTCCGCCGTGGGCCACACAGGCCACCGAGGCCAGGGAGAACGAAACAGAATGACAGACGACCCCCAGCTCTCTCCCGTGCCCTTGCAGCGCCAGCGGGAGCAGACGGTGCAGCTTCTGATCGACCACTACGCGGCCGACAACCTGACCGTGGATGAGTTCGAGGCGAGGCTCGACTCCGCGTACTCGGCGGGGACCGTGGAACAGCTCTCGAGACTGGTGTCCGGGCTTCCCGCTCTCGCGTCCCCTTCGGTGGATCCGGCCTCGGTGCCGGTAGCCCGCGTGCCGGCGGCGGCCGTGAAGGAGCGGGGTTACCAGCTCGCGATCATGGGCGGCTCCGAGCGGAAAGGCGCGTGGACCCCGCCCCGCAGGATGTACACGATGGCGATCATGGGCGGCGCGGGCCTCGACTTCCGGGAGGCGAGAATGGCGCCCGGGGTCACGGAGGTGAACGTGCTGGCGATCATGGGAGGGGTGGAGATCCTGGTTCCGCCGGGCCTCGCCGTCGAGACGCACGGCATGGGGCTGATGGGCGGGTTCGACGCGCTGGACCAGGTGGGCGCCGATAGCGATCCGGACGCACCGCGCCTGAGGATCGTCGGGATGGCCGTGATGGGTGGAGTGGACGTCACCGTGCGACTGCCCGGGGAGACGGCGCGCGACGCACGGCAACGCAATCGGATCGAGCGGAAGGAACGGCGCCGCCTGCGCCGTGGCGGCGGTGAATAGAGCGGACCCGGATCGCGACTCCGGATCTTGAGCGCGGGGCTACCGCTCGGTATAGTCTCCTCCCGGCCGGCGACGGCGACGGGCGGACGACCACAAACGAATGACTGCGAGGGCTGCCATGTCAGGAATCCCCGACGGATTCCAGTATACCGAGGAGCACGAGTACGTCTGCGAAGCGGGCACCGAGGGCGAGTACCTGGTCGGGATCACCGACTACGCGCAAGGCGAGCTGGGGGATGTCGTGTTCGTCGAGCTCCCGGCCCCGGGTGATGCGTTCGAGAAGATGGAGGTCTTCGGCACGATCGAGGCGGTGAAGGCCGTTTCCGACCTCTACTGCCCGATCTCCGGAGAAGTGGTGGCGATCAACGAGACCCTCGACGAGGACCCCGCTCTCGTGAATTCCGATCCGTACGGCGAGGGGTGGATGATCCGGATCCGGGTGATCGATCCGTCGGAACTGGACGACCTGCTCTCGCCGGAGGCCTACGCCAGCCTGATCGAAGACTAGCCGTACACAGCCCCGCCGGAGCCGGCCCGTCGCATTCCGGCGGGCCGCGACAGCTGCACCGACCGAAGCCTGCGCCGATCGCGGCAGGCTTCCAACGACGGCAGGAATACCGATGTCCTTCATTCCGCATAGCGAGGCCGACCGGCGCGAGATGCTCGCCCGGATCGGCGCATCCGACGTCCGCCAGCTGTTCGGCGACGTACCCGCCGAGCTCCTCCTCGACCGGAATCTCGAAGTCCCGGAGGCCCTGTCCGAATGGGAGGCGGTCCGCGAGCTGAGCGGCCTGGCAGAGGCCAACCGATCGCTCGTGTGCTTCGCGGGCGCCGGTCAGTACGATCACCACGTGCCCGCGGCAGTGGACCACATCATCCGGCGCAGCGAGTTCTACACGGCCTACACGCCGTATCAGCCGGAAGTCTCGCAGGGCACCCTGCAGGTGATCTACGAGTTCCAGACCATGATCTGCGAGCTCACCGGGATGGACGTGGCCAACGCGTCGATGTACGACGGGCCGTCCGCCACGGCGGAGGCCGCCGTCATGTCCCGCGCCGTGACCCGAAGGCATCGGGTGCTGGCGGCGAGGAGCCTGCACCCGCATTACCGCAAGGTCGCTGACACCTATCTGCACGGACTGGGAAGCGAGCTGGAGCTGGTGCCACCTGGAGCGGATGGACTGCTCGACCTGGATGCACTCCGTTCAGCTCTCGGAGATGACGTGGCCTGCATCCTCGTCCAGTATCCGAACTTCTTCGGCTGCATCGAGGAGCTGGAGCCGATCGCCGAAGCGGCGCACGAAGCGGGCGCGCTGCTCGTGGTGGCGGCCGACCCGGTGATGCTCGCGCTGCTCAGGACGCCCGGCGAGCTGGGGGCCGACATCGTGGTGGCCGAGGGCCAGCCGTTCGGCAACGCGCTCAGCTTCGGCGGGCCGGTCGTGGGACTGTTCGCGGCCCGGCAACAGCTCGTTCGGAAGATGCCCGGTCGGATCGTCGGCGCTACGGTGGACGTGGAGGACCGTCGCGGGTACGTGCTCACGCTGCAGACGCGCGAGCAGCAGATCCGGCGGGAGAAGGCGACCAGCAACATCTGCACGAACCAGGGGCTCAACGCCCTGGCTGCCACGGTGCACCTCAGCCTCCTGGGGAAGGAAGGTCTGCGCGACGTGGCCGAGTCATCGGTGCGGAACGCGCATTACGCGTGGCACAGGATCCAGGAGCTGGATGGCGTCACGCCGCTGTATCCCGACACCCCCTTCGCCCGCGAGTTCGCCGTTGCGACCGAGGAAGACTCCCGTTCCGTTCTCGAGCGAGGTTTCGAGGCCGGCATACTGGCCGGCGTGTCGCTGAGCCGGTTCGCGTCGCTCGAGGCCCCCGACGGTCTGCTGCTCGCGTTCACCGAGAAGCGGAGCCGCGAGGAGATCGACCGTCTGGTCGAGCTGCTCGCCGGCTGAGGAGGGACTGATGGGCAAACTGGTGTTTCACGGGCACGCCTGCGTGGAGATCGTGACGGGCGACGGCACGCGGATGGTGATAGATCCGTTCCTGACCGACAATCCGGTCGCGGACGTGGGACGGGAGCATTTCCACGATCGCCTGGACTACGTGCTGCTGACGCACGGGCACTTCGACCACGTGGCCGATGCGTGGCCTCTCCTCGGCGAGGTCGACGCGACCCTGATCGCTTCGTTCGAGATCGTGTCGTACGCTCAGGCGGTGCTCGGACACCCGAAGGCGCACGCCATGCACATCGGGGGGGGACACGACTTCCCGTTCGGGCGGGTGAAGATGACGCCCGCGCTGCACGGCGGTCAGGTGGCGGGCGACGGTGCGGAAGGATACACCACGGTCCCGGCCGGGCTTCTGCTCACCGTGGACGGTTGCAGGATCTACCACGCTGGCGACACGGCGCTCATCGCCGACATGGCGTTGCTCGAAGGCCAGGTGGATGTCGCGCTGCTTCCGATCGGCGACAACTTCACGATGGGGCCGGCGGACGCCGCACGCGCGGTGGACATGATCAAGCCGCGCACGGTCATTCCGATCCACTACGGTACGTGGCCGCTGATCGACCAGGACCCGGAAGCGTTCAGGGCCCGCGTCGAGCCGAAAGCGGAAGTCGTCGTGCTGCGGCCCGGCGACGTTTACGAGTTCTGACAAGGAGAGGCAGGCGATGGCCGGCTTTCCGCTGAAGGGCGAGACGACGCCCACCATATTCGAGAAGTCCGTCGCGGGTCGTCGCGGTACCCGGATGACCCGCAGCGACGCGAGTCCCGGGCCGCTGAGCGACCTCATTCCGACGCGTCACCTGCGCGGTAAGCCGGCCCGGCTTCCCGAGGTGCCGGAGAACGAGGTGGTGCGGCACTACACCGAGCTCTCCCTGAAGAACCACCACGTGGACCGGGCCCTGTACCCGCTGGGGTCGTGCACGATGAAGTACAACCCCAAGGTGAACGAGGCGACATGCCGGCTCCCGGGGTTCGCGGGGCTGCACCCGTTCACGCCCCAGGCGAGTGCGCAGGGCGCCCTGAAACTGATGTTCGAGCTGGCCGAGATGCTGAAGGAAGTCGCCGGGATGGACGAGGTGACGCTGCAGCCGGCGGCCGGTGCACAGGGAGAGATGACGGGCGTGCTCCTGATGCGCGCCTACCACGACGCGCACGGCGAGGGAAGCACGCGCCGGCGAATCCTGTTCCCCGAGTCCGCGCACGGGACGAATCCGGCCACCGCGGCCATGGCGGGGTTCGATGCGGAGGAGATCCCATCCGACGAGACGGGCCGCGTGGACCTCGAGGCCCTGCGCGAGAACCTGGACGAGGCGGTCGCCGGCCTGATGCTAACGAACCCGAACACGCTCGGCGTGTTCGAGTCGGACATCGCCGAGATCTCGAAACTGGTGCACGAGGTCGGCGGGTTGATGTACATGGACGGCGCCAACCTGAACGCCCTGATGGGCGTGACGCGTCCGGGTGACATGGGGTACGACGTGGTGCACTTCAACCTCCACAAGACGTTCAGCACGCCGCACGGCGGCGGTGGCCCCGGCGCGGGCCCGGTGGCGGTCAAGAAGCACCTGGCCCCGTATCTTCCCGTGCCCAAGGTGTTCCGCCGGGAAGACGGTTCGTACGGCCTGGACTGGGACCGCCCGGAGTCGGTGGGGAAGCTGCACGGCTTCTACGGCAACTTCGGCGTCATGGTGCGGGCGTACACCTACATGCGGATGCTGGGAGCCACCGGAATCCGCGAGACCGCGGAGGCTGCGGTGCTCAACAACGCCTACCTCACGGCCCTGCTGAAGGAGGACTTCGACCTTCCGTACGGCAGGGGCATGCACGAGTCGGTGTTCTCGGGAAGCTCCCTCAAGAAGCGGACCGACATCAAGACGATGGATGTGGCGAAGCGACTCCTCGACTACGGCTTCCACGCACCCACGGTCTACTTCCCCCTCAACGTGCCCGAGGCCCTGATGACGGAGCCGACGGAGACGGAGACCAAACAGGAACTGGAGAGGTACGCCGCCGCGATGAAGGCGATCGCGAGGGAAGCCGAAACCGATCCCGAGCTGGTGGCCACGGCCCCCCACACAACGCCCGTCCGACGGCTGGACGAGGGCCGGGCCGCGAGACAGCTGGACCTGAAATGGAGCTTCTCCGGGGACGCGGAAGACTGAACGTCGGCGCTCTGCGTTGCCTGGTTCACGGTCCGGCGCCGGGGGCCTGGAACATGGCCGTGGACGAGGCGCTGATGGACACGGCGCGGTGCGGTCGGGTCACCCTGCGCCTGTACCAGTGGGAACCAGGCTGTCTTTCGTTCGGCCGCAATCAGACGGCTCGCGGCCGGTACGACGGCGAGCTTGCCGCCCGGCGCGGCATCGACGTTGTGCGCCGTCCCACGGGAGGACGGTCGGTGTTCCACCATCGCGAGATCACCTACAGCGTGACGGCGCCGGCGGACGAATGGGGCGGGCTGCGGCAGGCCTACCTGAGGATCAATCGCGCCCTCGCAGCAGGGTTGCGCGACCTGGGCGTGCCGGCAGCCGTGGTGGAGGAGCGACGGAGTTCCGCTCTGCCGCGGCCGGGTCCCCGAGCCTGCTTCCGCGACCCGTTGCCCGGTGAGGTGGTCGCGCGAAACAGGAAGCTGGTCGGGAGCGCGCAATGGAGAGACGGCGGAGCCCTGCTGCAGCACGGGTCGCTGCTTCTGCACAACGATCAGGCGATGGTCGAGGAGCTGAGAATCGGAGGGTCGGAAGGTGTGGACTTGCCGGCGACGGGTCTGGCGGAACACCTGGATCCGCTGCCTCCGGTCGAGACGGTGGTCGACGCCCTCGCGAGGGCGTTCGCGACGGAGCTCGGGCGGGAGCGCGACCGGGCGGAGCTGACGACGGCCGAGCGTTCGATGGCCGGGGCGAGAATGGCTCGATACCGGCGGGACGAATGGACGTGGCGGCGGTGAACGGGGAGGAGGACGGATGACGCTCGGGCGGGTGAA
>CANPVW010000306.1 GCA_947581745.1 Candidatus Benthicola azotiphorus | reverse complement strand
CCCCGACCGATCTCCGGCCGGTAGGACGTCAGGGAAGCGAGCCGGGGTCCAGCAGCTCCATGACCAAACGAGCCGAGGCGTCGCCGGCACCGCGTCCGCTTTCCACGTAGTCTCTGCCCGCCGCGCCCATCTCCCGCCGGCGGCGCGGGTCCGCCAGCAGGGATTCCAGCAGAGCGGGAACTCCCTCGGGAGGCGCTTCCGCAGCAGCGTCGCGGCGCATCAGCTCGCGGGCCTCCCAACGGTCGTGCACGGGCCCGAACAGCACCGGCAGACTGGCCGCGGCCGGCTCGACGACCGAGTGGAGCCCTTCGCCGCCGATTCCTCCCCCTACCCAGGCGATGTCGCACTCCAGGTATAGCTCGACCAGGAAACCCACTGCATCGACGATCAAGGGGCGCCTGATCTCGCCCGTCTCCGTCACGCCCTCGCGTGTGGACCACAGGCGCGGCTCCACGCCGAGGTGCTCGAGGCACAGAGCGCGTATGCGCCGCACGGCGGCGGCATCCGGCTCGTGAGGCACGAGTATGAGCTCCAGCTCGGCGGTCGGAGCGGCATCGACTCTGGAGCCCTGCAGCCGCGCCACGGCCTCGATCAGCACCCTCTCGTCCTCCGGCCACGTGGATCCGGCGCACAGCCGCACCGTACGGGGCCCCCTGGCCGGCAGACGCGGTCCGTCCGAGGGCCCCCTGTCCCGCGCGCGCTCGATCCGGTCCAGGGCGCGCTCGAAGGAGGCATCTCCGGTAACCTGGATCGCCTCCGGCCTCGTCCCGAGAAGTTCGAGGCGGGCGATCTCGTCCTCGGACACGGCTCCCACGCTGTCGAGTCTGCGATAGCTCGGCGTCAGGAGCTGGCGCCCGGGACCTCGGAGCCGACTGCTGCTCGGCCGGACCGTCGCGTTGATCATCCCGAGGCGCACTCCGGCATCGGAGGCGACGCGAGTGAGGGCAGGCCACGCATCGAGCTTGGCGAACACCATGGCGTCCGGCCGGGAGCTCTCCACCGCCTCCCTGCAGCTGGCCATCGTCTCGAGGGGCGGATACCCCGCGTAGTCCGCGACGAGTTCGTCGAGCACGCCCTCGGCGGAAGGCGATGAATACGTGACGAGGAGCTGCAGTCCGGGGCTCGTCTCGCGCAGGCGATCCACGACCGGAATCGCCCCCGCGAGCTCGCCCGCGGAGGCGCCGTGCAACCAGAGGAGAGGTCGGAACGGATCGCGCTCCCTTTCCGCCCAGCGAGCGATCGCCGCCGCGGCGGCCCGACGGCCCTCCACGGCGGCTGACACCTTCGGAGACGCCGCACCGAAGGCGGGCAGAAGCGGTCGCAGCACATTCACCGCCACGTTGTAGACGCTCTCGAGCAGGCTCACGGTCCCAAACTACGTTCCCCGATCCTTCCCGGCACCCGCGTCCGGCCCCGGGCGGCCCACGCCGGACCCTCGCTCCGTCAGCAGGACAGGGCGTATCATTCGCGACGGCTCACCGTTGATGAGGCATGCGTGCGATACATCGGAAACAAGACGAAACTCGTCCCGTTCCTCCTGCAGACTCTGGAGGAGCTCGGTCTTCAAGGCGGAGTGGCCTGCGACCCGTTCGCGGGCACGGCCAGCGTGGGACGTGCGCTCAAGTCGGCGGGCTGGCGAGTCCATTGCGGCGATCTGATGGCGGCGTCCTACGCGTACCAGGTCGCGAGGGTCGAGCTCGATCGAACGCCGGGCTACTCCGGGACCGTCCTCGGGAGCGCCGGAAGTCGTCGATCCAACAGCTACTCGGCCGTGCTCCGGGTGCTCGAAGGCCTGCCGCGCGAGCCTGGCTTCGTAGCGGAGCACTACACGCCGCATGGAGTGGACGGCCAAAAGCACGGGCGGATGTACTTCACAGCGGAGAACGGTGCCGCCATCGACACTGTGCGGGAGCGCATCTCGGCCTGGAGTCTCTCGGGCGCGATCGACCGCCGGGAGGAGCAGCTGCTGATCGCGACCCTCATCCAGGCGGCGGACCGCGTGGCGAACACGACGGGGGTGTACGCCTCGTTCGTGAAGAGCTGGCAGCCCAACGCTACGAGGCCGCTTCGCCTGAGACCCATCCGTCCGACCGTTCCGCCGACGCTCTCCGCCGTCGGCAGCTCGGCATATCGCGGCGGGGCGGAAGGGTTGCTGCGGGCCATCGGCACGGTGGACCTTCTCTACCTGGACCCTCCGTACAACGAGAGACAGTATCCGGGGTACTACCACCTTCCCGAGCTCCTGGCGCAGGGATGGAGACCGCCACCGGAGCTGCGGGGGAAGACCGGACTCATCCCGGACGACGATCTGCGCTCGGACTGGTGTCGGCGCGGTCGCTGCGAGGAGGCTCTGCGGTCCGTCCTGGACGTCGCGGACGCGGGACACGTGCTGCTGAGCTACAACGACGAGGGGCTGCTTCCCGAGGAGAAGATCGAATCGGCCCTGCGCGAGTCCGGCGATCCGGACAGCTACCGTGTCTTCACCCGGGGGTACCGGCGGTACCGGAGCGATTCGGATGGGCCCAACCGGCGTTACAGTGGGAACGCGGTCCGTGAACGGGTCTATTACGTGAGAGGGAAGTGAAGGCCGCCCGCTCGGCGGCTGTGACGAGGAGGCAGAATGAGCCGCACCGACGCCCGGTGGACATGACACGACGCACCACGCCCTGGACCGCCAGCGCCGCCGCCATGACGCTCGTTTCGGCCTGTTCGCCCGGTTACGTGATGCGCGCCGGCTGGGAGGAGGCGAAGATCCTCTCGGCCCGCCGGCCCATCCAGGAGGTCGTGCACGACACGACCACACCGGCCGATCTGCGAGACAAGCTCCGCCTCGTGCAGCACGCACGCGAATTCGCGGAGCGGAAGCTCGATCTCGAGCCGGGAGATGCGTTTACGAGCTTCGTGGAGATCGAGCGAGACACGCTCCTGATGGTGGTGAACGCGGCACCCGAGTTCGAGCTCAGGTGGAAGACCTGGTGGTTCCCGATCGTCGGACGGGTTCCCTACAAGGGCTACTTCGACTTCGGGAAGGCGCGCCGGGAAGCCGAGAAGCTGGACTCGCAGGGCTACGACACGTGGGTAAGACCATCGTCCGCTTTCAGCACTCTGGGCTGGTTCCCCGATCCGTTGATGTCGACAACACTGAGCGCCGACAGCGTCAGCATCGTGGAAACGGTCATTCACGAGATCACGCACAGCACGTTCTTTCCCGCGGGTCAGGCCAGGTTCAACGAGAGCTTCGCCAACTTCGTCGGACATCGGGGAGCGATCTCCTTCTTCTGCGATGCTGAAGCCGATGAGGGCCTGTGCGAGGAGGCCCGGGACCGCTGGTTCGACATGCGGGTGTTCGGCCGGTTCTTCCACTCGATGCTCGACCCGCTCGAAGCACTGTATCGGTCTGCGCTTCCCGCCGACGAGATGCGGGCGGAGAAACAGCGAATCCTCAGGGAGGCGGCAAACCGGTTCGAATCGGAAGTGCAGCAGCAATTCCGGTCGGGGCGATACGGCGGCCTCGATCCGGAGCGCGTCAACAACGCGTGGCTCCTGTCGCGCATGCTCTATTACACGCGCCTCGACGACATGGAGATCCTGTACGAGAGATCGGGTGACCTGACGACTGCCGTGCGGCAGGTCATCCGGGAGACCGGGGACGGAGACGGGTGGGAGGCGCTCGACCGGCTCCTCGATCCCCGGCCCGAGCGTGCGGGCGAGACCGCGGCCCGCTAGGTTCGAGCGCCATGTATCAGAGCATCCTCGTCGGCATCGATTTCTCGGACACTTCGGTCGAGACCGTCAGGTGGGCGGTTTCCCGGTTCCCCGAAGCAGAGATAGCGCTCTTCCACTCGATCGAGCCGCTCGGGGTCCCCGGCTACCTGGTCCGGGAATTCGGCTCCAAGCTCGACATCGTGCGGGAGAGGGACCTGGACGCCCGCGCCAACCTCGAGGAAATCGCGCGGCAGTGCGGGATCGAGGCGAGGATCGAGGTCCGTGCCGGGTGGCCGCCGGAGGCACTCGCGGCGGTCAGCGAGGAGATCCGTGCGCAGCTGGTCGTGGTCGGAGCGCACCAGAAGCGGATGTGGCAGTCCGATGAGCTCGGCAACACCTGCGTCGCGATCGTCAGGAAGGCGACGGTACCGGTGCTCGTGTGGAGGCCGATCCGGCAGGAGAGGGACAAGACGATCCTCGCCGCCCTCGATCTGAGGGACGGAAGCGCGCCGATTGCAGCGACGGCCGCTCGATACGCAGCCTACTTCGATGCGCGGCTGCTGCTCCTGCACGCGATGCCGGGCACTCTTCAGGCCTATCTCCGAGCAGTCAGCTCCCCCACAAAGGTCGAGGAAACGCTCAGGCGCATCGAGCAACGTGCGCGGGCGGAGGCCTTGGACAGGATTCCCGAGGACCTGCGGGAACAGCTCGACACGCAGGTCTCGATCGTCCGCGGCCGGCCGATCGTCAACCACATCCTGACCACGGCGGAGGCCGAGGCGGTGGACCTGATCGTGATCGGCAAGTATCACGCTCCCGCGTTCACCGAGCGTGTCCTGCTCGGCGGGATCACCCGCCAGGTCATCCAGGGCGCGAACTGCTCCGTCCTCACGGTGCCGGTCTGAGCCGGATGACCGGGGAAGAACCGATCCGCCCGGACGGGATGCGGTGCGCACGGTGTGAGCGCCCGGACCGCGAGCCGCTCCCCCGACAGCCGTTTCCCAACGAGCTGGGACAGAAGCTGGCCGCCGAGATCTGCACGGAATGCTGGGACGAGTGGAAGCAGCGGCAGATGCTGCTGATCAACCACTACGGGCTCGACGTGCGCGAGCCCCGCTCACGTGAGTTCCTGCTGACCAACCTGCGGTCCTTCCTGTTCGGGGAAGGCGGGGAAGAAGCGGAGATCGACTCCTCCGAGGAAGGGACCGTCAGCTGGTAGGCCCCACCACGAGGTTCAACAGCCGATCCGGCACGTAGATCGTCTTCCGGATCGCCCCCGACCCGACGTGGCGCTGCACGGAAGGGTCCGTCAGGGCAGCGTGCCGCGCCGCATCCTCGGTCGCGCCCCGTTCCAGCGAGATCGTGGCTCGCAGCTTCCCGTTTACCTGCACGGGGATCTCGACGGTGTCCGTGGCGATCTTCCCGGGATCGAATTCCGGCCACGAGCCGTTGTCGAACAGGCTCGGCTCGCCTCCGATTCGCTCCCACAGAGTCTCCGCCAGGTGAGGCGCTATCGGGCCGAGCATGATCACCAGCGGCCGGACCTCGTCCAGCGTCGGAATTCTGCCTCCGGCCCGCAGTGAGTTGAGGAGCTCCATGAGGGCCGCGATCGCCGTGTTGAACGACAGCCTCTCGAAGTCTTCCGTGGCCTGCCGTATCGTCAGATGGATCGCGCGCTCGACGGACGGGTCGGGAAAACCGCCGGCTGCCTTCTCGACCGCGGCATCGACGGCATCGCACGTGCGTGACAGGAATCGCTGCGGTCCCGCGATCCCGCTGTCCCTGAAGTCGCCGCCTTCCTGATAGGGCCCCAGGAACATCAGGTAGGTGCGGAATGCGTCCGCCCCGTAGCGGTCGATGTACTCGTCCGGATTGACCACGTTTCCCTTCGTCTTCGACATCTTGGCGCCTTCGCGGATGATCAGCCCGTGTTTCCGAAAGCGCGTGTAGGGCTCTTCGAACGGAACGTGCCCGAGATCGTGCAGCACCATGGTGATGAACCTGGAATACAGAAGATGGAGCACGGCGTGCTCCTCCCCTCCGATGTACATGTCCACCGGCAGCCAGCGCTCCGTCCGCCCGGCATCGAGCGGGCGGTCGTCGAAGTCCGAGCTGGGATACCGGAGGAAGTACCAGGCACTGTCCAGAAACGTGTCCGACACATCGGTCTCGCGCCTGGCGAGACCGCCACACGAGGGACACTCGGCGCGATGGAACGACTCTTCCTTCGCGAGCGGCGCGATTCCATCGTCCCCCGGCTTGAAATGTTCCAGGTACGGGAGGACGACCGGGAGGTCCTCCTCAGGCACTGGCACCGTGCCGCACGAGTCGCAGTAGAGAACGGGGATCGGCGGCCCCCAGTAGCGTTGCCGCGAGATGCACCAGTCGTGCAGGCGGTAGTTCACCTTCGGCTCACCGAGGCCCTTCTCTCCCAGCCATTCCACGATCCGGTCGGCCCCTTCCGCGGCCGGCAGGCCGCTGAACCGGCCCGAGTTGATGAGCCGCTCACCCTCCGTATGCTCGACGAAGGCCTCGTCTCCGAGCTCGATGTTCACCGATGCCGGGTCGTCCATCGCATCGACGGTCGCGCCCGCTGCGACTACTGGTCGGATCTCCAGGCCGAACTGGCGTGCGAAGTCGAAGTCCCGCTGGTCGTGTCCGGGCACGGCCATGATCGCCCCCGTCCCGTATTCCATCAGCACGTAGTCCGCGATCCAGACCGGGATCTCCTCACCCGTGGCCGGATTCAGGGCGCAGCCGCCCGTGAAGACGCCCGTCTTGGTTCGCTCCTCGGTCTTCCGCCGCTCCACCAGGTCCACCGCGGCGGCCGTGGTCCGATAGGCATCGACTTCGGCGCGGCGATCGTCGCTCGTGAGACGCTCCACGAGCGGATGCTCGGGGGCGAGGACCATGAACGTCGCTCCGAAGATCGTGTCCGGCCTGGTCGTGAAGACTTCCAGCGTCGCGTCGGGGTGTCCCGCGAGTCGGAAACGGAGCAGCGCGCCCTCGGAGCGGCCGATCCAGTTGCGCTGCGCGGTGAGCGTGGACGGCGACCAGTCGATCCAGTCCAGGTTGGCGAGCAGCCGCTCGGCGTACGCGGTGATCCTGAAGAACCACTGACTGAGCAGACGCTGGCCCACCTCCGTGCCGCAGCGCTCGCACTTCCCTCCCTCGACCTGTTCGTTGGCGAGGACCGTCTTGCAGGAGGGACACCAGTTGACGGGCGCCTCCTTCTTCACCGCGAGGCCGGCGTGGTACAGTTGAAGGAAGATCCACTGCGTCCAGCGGTAATAGGCCGGATCCGTGGTGTCGACGGTGTGGGACCAGTCGTACATGATCCCCGAGCGTCTCAGCTGGCGCGTGAAGTTCGAGATGCTCCTGGGAATGAGGTCCATCGGGTGGGCGTTGACCTTCAGAGCGTAGTTCTCCGAGTGAATGCCGAACGCGTCGAAACCGATCGGCTCGAACACGTCCCTGCCCCTCAACCTCTGGAATCGACCGTGGAAATCAGCGCCGGTGAAAGCATACAGGTTCCCGACGTGCAAGCCTTCCGCCGACGGATACGGGAACATCATCAGGTTGTAGAACGGACTCGGGGCCCGATCGAGATCGGGCTCGTTCGTCCGGCGGGCGGCCCAGAAGGACTGCCATCTCTCTTCTACCGTCTGTGGATCGTACATGTCTCTTCGCAGGAAGTGGCCGGCCGTGTCGGGCTCGACTGAGGGCGTAGCCCTGCCGGGCATCGCCGGCGGCCCCGAATGCTGAGCGAGGGATTATGGGACGGCCTTCTCGCGGTCACAAGCTCGGTCGGGTCACGCCAGCGTCTTGCTCCAACGCGATGTCCGACCTAGCGTAGCTTTTCATGGAACCCCACCTGCACTTAGAGGGCCGACTGAGCCCCGGCGTCGCGATCGTGCTCCTGGAGTCTCTGCGCGACGTCGACACTCCGGCGGAAGTGCTGGAGGACGAGGCTTTCCACATCAGTCTCCCGCGGAGGCTCGGCCTGAGCGACGTGATCGACGGACAGATGAGGCGTTACGCGGACATGCGGAAGCGCCGTCGCCAGCTGGAGGCGAGCGAGTTCGTCGACCTTCTCCGGCTGATCGCCCGGCGGCCGGACGCGCGCATGGTGTTCGAGGCCGCCGGCGATCGGCTCGGGTCCGAGTACGTCTCCCGTACCCACCACGCGGGCGGTTTCGCCCGGCGTCTGGCGCCGGCGGGCATCCGCCGGCGAGCCCTGCTCCGCCACTTGCGAAGGGTGGCGGCATCTCTGAGCCCGGGCAGCTCCATCCGATCCGATCGGACGGATCCGTCCGTCTCGGTCGCCGGGTGCCTTCCGGCCGCGGCGGACGATTCCGGCGTAGCGTGCGGGATCATCACGGCAGCCTTCACGGCGTGTGCCCATGGGTTGGGAGAAGTGGCGCCGGTGAGCCATCCGACGTGCGAGAGCCGGGGGGACGAGGCGTGCCGCTGGGAAGTGGCGCCACTCGAGCACTAGCCGGACGAGCGGCTTCTCAGACTCGGTCGGAGCCGGGGCTTGCGGAAGGGCCGCTCCACGGTTCCACGTGCACCACGGCAGCCGAGAATCCCGCATTTTCGACGAGCTTTCTCTCCACGGCGTCGGCCACCCGGTGTCCCTCAACTACGGTCTGATCGCCATCCACTTCAATGGTGAGCTCGACGAACGCCTCCCCCTCGATCGCCCCCCGGCTGCGTACCTCCGTGACGCTCCGGACACCCGGCACTTCCGAGACGAATCGGTCGATCCGGGCGGCCTCGACGGCGGCCCGATCCACCAGGGCCGGCACGGCCGTGCGCAGGATCTCCCAGCCACTGCGCGCGATCAGGAGCGCCACCACGATCCCGAGCCAGGCATCCGCGGCGGGCCACCCGCGACTCGCCAGGAACAGGCCGGCGAGAACTGACGCCGTGATCAGGACGTCGGCACCGGTATGCCTTGCGTCGGCCGCCAGGATGACGCTTCGCAGACGACCGGCGGCCCGGCTCTCGGTCCACGCGACGAGGATGTTGACCGCCATGGTCGCTCCGAGAAGCACGACCGTGAGCGAATCGAGTCTTGGCGGAGGCTGATCGCCCAGCAGCCTGCCGACGGCCGCACTGATCAGTTCGAAACAAGTGATCGACAGGAAGACGACCACAGCGAGAGCTCCCAGCAGCTCGAACTTGGCGTGGCCGTAAGGATGATCCTCGTCGGGAGGGACCGCGGCAGCGCCCACCGCAGCGAGCCCGACCACGTTGTTGAGGGCGTCGACTCCCGAGTGCGCCGCGTCGCCCAGAACCGCCAGCGAGCCCGAGCGGACTCCCACCCACACCTTGGCGGCGACCACGGCGAGATTGGCGAGCAGGACGGCCCACAGGACCCGGCGTACGGCGGCGTGCCGATCCGGCCTCAGCGTCGGGACCATCGACCCGTGCCGGGTGTCCGGTCCCGTCCCCTTCGTCTCGAAACGCCGAATCGGTCGAGCAGCATGCGGACCGGAGCCTTCCGCGGGGCCTTCGCTCCCGTGTCCTCGTAACGCTCGTAAAGACCGGGATATCCGAGGCCGATCCACACGCCGACGGCCAGGGCGAGCACCCCCGCCGTTATCAGAAGTACCAGGAAAGTCCCATCGCTCATCGGTACGCCTCTCGGATGCGTGACCGCGCCTCTCGAGCGGTGCAATCTCGCGCCCGCGGGAAACGACGCAACCTCGCGGCGGAGTGCGGCACCGCTCTCCCCGGATGCTTGCACATTCGACCGCGGGAAGCCAGCTTCCCGAGAAGCGTTGGCACGTCGGGCCGGCGTCGCGCATGACCCCGGCATATTCAACTTCAGGAGAGGTCACCGTGGGCTACTCCGACTTCCGTCGCGGCTCCCTTCGTCGGACCATGAGAACCAGCCTCGCAGTGCTCGCCCTGACCGCTGTCATGGGCGGCTGCGTGGACGAGGATACCGTGTACAACGACCGGCCGTTCGGCAACGACCCACCGGCGTCGGCTGGCGGCATGCTGGGATACGTGGAGGGCCAACAGGGGCAGCCGACGTGTGCCCAGTGTCACGCTACGCCGAGCGCCAGCTGGACCACCACGGCCCATGCGGGCGCTTGGGAGACCCTCCAGGGCAGCGGGCACGCCCAGGAATTCTGCGAGGCCTGCCATACCGTCAGCCAGCTCGGCAACGCCGCGACCGCGGCGGTGGGGTGGACGTCCACCGGAGATGAGCGCTATCTGGACGTCCAGTGCGAGGCCTGCCACGGAGCCGGCCAGACGCATATCGCGAATCCGCAGGCGACTCAACCGATCCCGTCGCTCGCCGTCGGGCAGGGCCTCACCAACGGGTGCGGCGAGTGCCACAACGGGACGCACCACCCGTTCGTCGAGCAATGGGAATTGTCAAAGCACTCGGAGGTCGTCACTTTCGCGGCATCGAATCCGGAGTGTGCGGGCTGCCACCGGGGTCAGGGCACGCTCCTGGCCTGGGGCGTCCGCTCGGAGTACCTGGAGAAGGACAGCGCGGACCCGCTCCCGGTGGTATGCGGCGTGTGCCACGATCCGCACGACGCCACGTTCGAGGGCCAGCTCCGATTCCCCGTCAACACGGCGGACGTGACCGCGCACCTCTGCGCGCGCTGCCACAACCGCCGCTCCAACCCGGACCCCAACGAATCACACGGTCTGGCGCCGCACGCCCCCGAAACCGAGCTCCTGGTCGGAGAGGCCGGATGGATTCCGCCGGGCGCCGACCTGGACTTCGGATCGATCGTCGCCTCGCACGGCACGGAGAACAACGAGAAGCTCTGCGCGACGTGTCACGTGGTCATGTACGAAATCGAGGATCAGGCGACGGGTGAACTCCTGCTCAACTCGGTGGGGCACACATTCGACGCGGCTGCTTGCGTGGACGCCAATGGCATCCCGACCGGCGAACACGACTGTCCCATCGACACGGCTTCGAGGTCGTTTGTCGGTTGTGTGGCTTCCGGCTGTCATTCCACGCAGGCGAACGCGGCCGCGATCATGAACCTGCGGTCTGAGTTCGTAGCGAACCAGGCAGCCACGCTCCTGGCTTTGCTCGAGGAGGTGGATCCGAATCTGGACGAGCCCGGGGGCGAGATCGATGCGAGCGTCTCCACGTTCACGATCGCGGAGGGCGCCTTCTTCAACTACAACCTGGCGTATCACGGTGGTGACGTGCATGCCGCGACCGTGCACAACTCGCCCTGGATCCGAGCGCTGCTGGCAGCCAGCATCAGCGCGGTGGAAGCCGAGTACGGGGTGAGCGCTCCCTAGGGTAGCGCCATCCCCTGGTGTCCCCGTATCGGGCACCGGGTCTATCGGATGTGAAACGCCCGCGCCGCCGTTCTGGCGGTCGCGGGCGTTTCCTCATCCAGCCGGAGACGAAAGGTCTTCGCCGACGGCCGTGCCGCCCGGATCAGCTGCTCGGCTTGTGACACAGGGTGCAGGTATCCGTCCCGCGGCCCTCGTGGCTCGCCGGAGCTGCCGGCATGCCCTCCATCGCGCCCGAGTGGCACATCGTGCAGTTGTCCTTGCCCGCGAGATCGTGCGGGATCCCCGCGGCCGTCGCCGTCTGCATCTCGGCGTCCGGCGCGTGGCACAGGACGCAGGTGTCCACGGCACGCCCCTCGTGGTCCGCCGGCTCCGCCGGAATCCCCTCCATCGCCCCCGAGTGGCACATCGTGCAGTTTTCCTTGCCCGCCATGTCATGCGACATGACCGGCGGCTTGGTGGCGTCCTGGGCGAACGCCGACCCGGCCACGACGAACAGCAGCGCGGCCGTGGTGATTACGATGTTCCGAATCATCCTACGCTCTCCTTGCGATTGGTATCGCGCCGGTCGCGCAAACCTCAACGCACGAAGCCTCTGCCGGCGCGCGACCCAAGTGGGCCTGAAATTAGGATATCTCGCCCGTTAACGCGAGCATCCACCCCCGGCCGGAGTACAGGCGGCTTCTGGCATCACAGATCCCGCCACGGTACCTTCCGGCCTGTCCGAAGCGCTCATCCGGGGCGGAACTCCGGCCTCCGAATCGAAGCACGGCCACGCACGAGGCATTGAACCCTGATGAAAGCCGACTCTGACCGTACCGAGCGCGACCTAAGCTCCTTCGTATTGAACTCCATGATCGGGGTCGTGTTCCTCGGCGCGCTCCTCATCACGGGTCTCTACACGATTCCACCCGAGCACCTGATCATCCCTCAGCGCGAGATCGCGGCGCGGATAGCGCGAACCGGGGACTTTCCGGTGGGCAGCAGCCGCCTCGAGACCTGGGGAGAGCAGGCCATTCTGGTGGTTCGGCGAGGCGAGACGGAGTACGCTGCCCTCCAGGCCGTATCTCCGGTCGACGGCTGCATCCTGAACTGGGACCCCGAAGCACTGCGGATCGTGTCGCCGTGCGGACACCAGGTCTACGACCTGCACGGTCACTCGGTCGAGGGACTCACGACCGAGCCACTTCAGCGGTACGCGGTCTTCGTGCGCAACGAGATCGTCTACGTCACTCGCGACTGAACAACGGAAGACGCATGCTCAAAAGGGCTCGGGCGTGGCTGGTACAGGTCGGGGACGACCTGAAGGAGAGCACGGACGCCAGCCTTCTCTCCGCGCTGAGGTTCCTCGGCCTGCTGTACGGCCCGATCGACCGCCGGCTCCCGATCGACGAAGCATATCGAAAGGCGCGGGCGCGGCGTCTTCCCCCGTACGTCGGCTGGCGACACTCGTTCGGCGGCATCTCCTACCTGCTGTTCATGGTCCTCGTCGTCACGGGAGTCCTGCTGGCGTTCTACTATCGACCGTCGGTGGACGAGGCGTACGCGAGCCTGCAGTACATCACCACGGAGGTCCCGTTCGGCTGGCTGCTGCGCGACCTGCACCTCTGGGCGGCAAACCTGATCGTGCTGGCGATCATGGCCCACATGGCTCGAGTGTTCTTCACGGGCGCCTACCGGCCGCCGCGGGAGACGAGCTGGTTCGTGGGCGTGCTTCTCCTTTTCGTCGTGCTCGCGTTCGGAGGAACCGGCTACCTGCTTCCGTGGGACCAGTGGGCTTACTGGACCTCGACCGAGGTCATGGACGTGATCCGGCGGACGCCTGTCGTCGGCGGGCCGTTGTCCGGCATGCTGACGGGCGACCTGTTCGTGTCGGGGGCCACGCTGAGCCGTTACTTCGCGCTGCACGCGATCATACTTCCATGGGCGGCGTTCGGTCTTCTCGTGCTCCACTTCGTCGTCGTCCGGAAACACGGGACCGCCCCGCCGAAGGGCTACGTGGACGACGGCCGTGCGGGAGTCCCCTTCTACCCCAACCAGCTGCTGCGCATCGTGCTCGTTTCGGCCCTCGTCCTCGCCGTTACGATCTCGCTCGCCGCGCTGTTCCCCCGACCGATGGGCGATCCGGCCACGCCGTTCGAGGTCCCGGACCGACTGGTGTCATCGTGGATCGTGGTGGACGTGTCCCTCGGCCTGCTCCGCACGCTCGGCGTGTGGGGATTCGTCGGCTTCTCGGCGCTCGGCCTGCTCCTGATCATTCTGCCGCTGGTCGACCGTGACGACGCGAAGCCGCTGCGTCGCAAGCCGCTCGTCCTTGGCGTCGGCCTGCTGTTCTTCCTCGGCTTCGTCGCCTTCTGGGCCGTGGGACGACAGCTCGATTCGGTGCCGCCCAGCACCCAGGTCGAAAGGCGCATCATCGAAGAGCGCGCGATTCCGAACCTCGAAGCGCCCGATCGGGACGCGGTTCCCGAACCGGAGGCGGGGCAGGTACCATGATCAGACCTCCGATTCAGATCGGTCTCGGACTGTTCTGCTTGCTGGCCTCCGGTCTGGCGATGGAGGCC
>CANPVW010000305.1 GCA_947581745.1 Candidatus Benthicola azotiphorus | reverse complement strand
CCACGGACGCCAAGGCCAGGGTGTGGTGGAGCGAGCCGGCCCTGCTCATCACTCCCGCCGACTGGAATGCGATCGGTGAGGCAGTGTTTCCGCCGATCGAAGGGAACGCCAGCGAGCTCGCCGTGGCCGGCCCGATCCTGTGGGACTCGGCCCCCACCACCGGGCACTACTGCTTCGTGGCCGTCGCCGGGTGCCCCGGCGATCCCGCCCCGGTGCTTCCTCCGATCGAGGACTGGGATCAGTTCCTCGAGTTCATCCGCGCCAACAACAGCGTGGCGTGGCGAAACTTCAACGTGGTCGATGCCGCGCCGGCCGCGGGCACGTTCTCGGCGACTTTCCTGATCCGTGGGGCGCCCGACCACAGGCGTCTGTTCACGATCGGACTCGAGCAGAGGCTGCCCCCGGGCGCGGCGATCGAGCTGGAAGTGCCGTCAGCGCTCGCGGGGGCGCTTCGGGACAGTCCGGTAGTGCAGAGCTGGCGCCGGCTCGAAGAGGGCGCCGTCCAGGTGCGCCTGTCGCGGCTTCCCCGCGCCGCGTTGTTCGAGGCCCGGCTGGCGGCCCGGGCCGCGTACAGGGTCAGGCTGACGATCTCGGGACTCACGGGCCGGCTCGGGGGCCGGGTGACGCTTCAGCAGCTTTTCGAGGGGCAGCCCGTCGGCCAGCTGACGTACGCGTTCAGAAGCCGGCCTGACAGGAAATCCGTTTCGTCATCTCCATCCATCCAAAGGGAGAAGGTCATGGACGCACACAAGCACCAGAGCCACGGCCACGGCCACGGCCACAAGCCGTGCAAGCTCTGCAAGGGCTACGAGTTTCCTCCGGCGTTCAAGGGTCTTTGCGACTGCCTGCTCGATGCCTTCGACGCGTGGTACGTGTGGGGTGAACAGGTGCGGGCGAAGCTCGAAGAACAGGACAAGATCCTCAAACAGCTCATCGATCTGCACGATGACATTCCGGAGCCACCGGGCGGCGGAGGCAACATAGACCCGCCTCCGAAACCGCCGTTCGCCTGATTCAGGCGCCGTCATACCCGGCGGGCGCCGGTCGCGCGCTCGCCGGGACTCGACCGGCGGACGAAGGTGCAGTAGCGTGGAGCCGATCGTGATCCCCGCGGGAGATCGCGGGGTGCAGGGTCGAGGAACGGAAACCGCCAACCGGGAGCGGGCGAACGTCGATGGAGTCGCAGATCACGCTTGGGGACATCACGGTCGATGTGGTCCGGAAGAACGTCAAGAACATCAACTTGACGGTGCATCCGCCGCTCGGCCGCGTGCGTATCTCGGCCCCGAGGCGCGTGAGCATGAAGACCATCCGTGCCTTCGCCCATTCCAAGCTCGACTGGATCCAGAAGCACCAGGACCGGATGCGGCAGCAGGTGCCCGCGCCGCCACGGGAACCGCGCCGCCGCTACGTGGACGAAGAGAGTCACCACGTGTGGGGGAAACCCTATCTCCTGTCGGTCTGGGAGTGCGACGAGCCGCCCTCCGTCCGGCTGAATCACCGCTATCTGGAGCTGCAGGTGCGGCCGCGGACGAACCGGGACAAGCGGCAGGCGATCGTCGAAAAGTGGTATCGCGAGCAGATCCGGGCGGCCGTGCCCCCTTTGCTGGCCCGCTGGGAGCCGCGGCTCGGGGTGAGGTCGAAGGGGTTCTACGTGCAGCAGATGAAGACCCGGTGGGGGAGCTGCAACCCGGACGCGCGCACGATCCGACTCAACACCGAGCTGGCCACGAAGCCCCCCGAGAGGCTCGAGTACATCGTGGTGCACGAGCTGGTCCACCTGCTGGAGCCGACGCACAACGCCCGCTTCGTCAGGCTGATGGACCGCCACATGCCGGACTGGAAGTTCCACCGCGACGCGCTCAACCTGCGGCCGGTCCGCGGAGAAGACTGGGGCGACTGAGCACGCGCGGGGCCGCCTCACGCTGACTGACCGCCGGATCCTCTGTCGTCGCCAGTGCCCACCCCGCCCCCTGACGAAAAGTGGGAAAGTGGGCATTTCCGTGCAGGGTGCTCGAGACACGTGTGCCGCCGCCTCGGTCCAGCCGGCAATCGCCACCCTCCTTGCTCCACCCCTGCTTGAGCCGCGATCTTCCGCGGATGTCGAACACGCCCGCATATCAGAGGTTCTTCGCCGAGCTCAAGCGCCGGAAAGTCTTCCGGATCATGGCGGTGTACGGCGCCGTGGGGTTCCTGCTCCTTCAAGTGGTGGAGCTGCTCATTCCGGCGCTGCTCCTCCCCGAGTGGACTTACAGGCTCGTCGCGCTGCTCATGATCGTCGGCTTCCCGATCGCGATCATTTTGGCGTGGGCGTTCGAGTCGACCCCGGACGGTTTCCAGCGGACCGACGCCGCAAGCGAAGCCGAACTGTCGGCGATCGCCTCCGCGCCGCCGGCCAAACGCTGGCCCGCGGGGGTCGCGGCGCTCGTGGCGACGGGGTTGTTCGCGGGCGCGGTGTACACGGGGCTGCGCGCTTCGAGTGACGACGGCGAGCGGGTCGCTGCAACCGGCGCGCCGGCTGATCAGGCCAGCGCCGTCGAGGCATCCCGGCAGGCCGTCGCCGTGCTCCCGTTCTCCGACCTCGCGGGAACCGACGACAGCCGCGCCTTCGCGCTCGGGCTGCACGATGACCTTCTGACGCAGCTCACGCAGGTCCCGGACCTCAAGGTGACTTCGCGCACCTCGGTGATGGCCTACGCGGACCAGAACCGGCCGGTCAGGGAGATTGCCGCGGAGCTGGGAGTGGGATCGATCGTCGAAGGAGGGGTGCGGACATCCGGGGGCAGGGTGCGGCTCAACGTCCAGCTCATCGACGCCGCGACCGACGAGCACCTCTGGGCACACACCTACGACAGCGAGCTCACCGCCGAGACCGTATTCGAGATCCAGGGCGAGATCGCGCGCGCCGTGGCCACGGCGCTCGAGGCGACCCTCTCCGAGGAGACGGGCGCGGCACTCGGAGCCGTGCTCACCGAGAACATCGACGCCTGGAACGCCTATCACGAGGGCAAGGTGCTCGAGGAGCGGTCGGGCGATCCCAAGGCCGAGCGGGCCACGATCGAGGCGTACCGGAGGGCCGTCGAGCTGGACCCCGGCTTCAAGGCGGCGTGGGCCCGCCTGGTCCGGGCGCAGGCCTGGCTGTTGCGCGGTGGCTACGAGTCCGACACGCTGCCGGCCCGGCGAAGCCTCGACTCGCTGCGGGCGATCGACCCGGGCGGGGCCGACGCCCTGTACGCGGAGGGCGTGTACGACTACTACGCCAAGGGCGACTACGAGGCCGCCGCCGAGGCGCTCGCCGGGGCTCGACGGATCCGGCCCGGCGATCCCGAGATCCTCCAGCACGAGGGCTGGGTGCTGCGCCGGCTCGGTCGGTGGGACGAGGCGATGGAGCTGATCGACCGGGCCATCCAGCTCGATCCGCGGAATCCGACCCTCGTGTGGAACCAGGGGCTGAACAACTATCGGCTGCGGCGATACGGCGCGGGCCGCCGGCAGTTCGAGCTCTCCCTCGAGCTCGATCCGGAGTCTCCCGAGGTCGGCGGGTTCTTCACGGAGCTCCTGTTGTTCGAAGAGGGCGATTCCACCGCCGCGCGCCGTCAGCTCGAGACGGGCCGGGGGCTCGAGACGCCCGGCGAGAAGAAGGCCGTGGCGTACTGGCTGGCGTACATGGCGCGCGACTACGGTGCGGCGATCGAGGCCGCGCGCGGGATGTACGGTGAGCCGGCCGAGATCGAGAAGTCGTCGACCGTCCGCCGGTCGCACTCCCGCTTCCAGCGCCTCGCGCTCGCCTACCACATGGCCGGGGACGAGCGCGCCGCGACCGTGTGGGCCGATTCGGCCGTGGCCGAAGCCGAGGCGGCGCTCGCCCGCGCCCCGGATACCGGGCCACGGGACCGGTTCGGGGTCGCTTCCGTGCCGCACGCCTACCTGGGGCTCAGCCTCGCCCTGCGCGGCGGCCCGGGTGACGCGGAGGAAGCCGTGCGGGAGGCCGAGGAGGCCGTGCGGATGTACGGCTACGACCGGGACGCCGCCGACACGGACCTGTTCCAGTGGCTCCTGCTGCGTACCTACGTGTTGACCGGCCGGCCGGACGACGCGATCGCCCTGCTCGAGGAGCTGATGTCCCGCCCCGGCGTCTTCGGCCTCGGCGACTTGAAGCTGGATCCGCTGTACGATCCGTTGCGTGACGATCCGCGGTTCCAGGCGCTCATTCCGCTGGCGGAGGCGCAGATCGAGTGGTGAGGACCGGCGTGAGTCGCGGAGTCGCCCGATGACCGAGCCCCACGGCTACCAGCGCGTCTTCGCCGAGCTGAAGCGGCGGAAGGTCTTCCGGGTCGCCGCCGTGTACGGAGGCGTCGGCTTCGTCGTCGTGCAGGCCGCCGACGTGTTCGTGCCGGCCCTCCACCTGCCGCCGTGGATCCTGAGCGCCATCGCCTTCCTGATGATCCTCGGCTTCCCGGTCGCGTGCGCGATGGCCTGGGTGTTCGAGAGGGGGCCCGAGGGCTTCAAGCGGACGGGGGCGGCGGGGGAAGGCGAGCTCGACGCGATCGTCGCGCAGCCGCCCGGACGCCGCTGGCCCATCGGGCTCGCGGCGCTGGCCGGCGCGCTCCTGATCGGTCTCAGCGCGTGGTGGGTGGCCACCGGACGG
>CANPVW010000304.1 GCA_947581745.1 Candidatus Benthicola azotiphorus | reverse complement strand
CCCTGAGCCGGGACCTGATGCGGGCGGCCACCCGGATGCTGGACGAGGTGATCGGCGACAGATGACGCGCCCGCCGTCGGGCGGTACATTCCCGCCCCGCTTTCCGAGGGCGGGAGAGAAAGAGGAGCAGGCTCGATGTCCAAGGCCGACATCACCGTACAGGGAACGCCCAATCCGAACGCTGCGAAGTTCGTGGTCAGCGGAGTCTCGCTCGGCACGAACAGCCGTTCGTACTTCGGGTCCCACGAAGTCGGGGACGACGAGCTGGCGGCGCGCCTGTTCAGCGTGCAGGGCGTCCGCGCGCTCCTCATCGTGGACAATTTCATCACGGTCACCAAGGCGGACGAGGTGACCTGGGACGACATCGTGGAGGACATCACGTGGATCATAGGGGAAGCGCTGGGATGAAGAGCGGATTCAGCATCTCGTGGGCCGTGGGGCTCGTGGCCCTGGCGGCGTGCGGCGGACAGCCGGACGACGGCAGCCGCGCGGAATCGCAGCCGCAGGTCACCGGGGAGGCCGCGATCACGGCCGTGGCCCCTTTCCGGACCGGCTACGAGCCGGCGGGCCAGCTGATCCAGGAGGACGAGCACCACTTCGCCGACCTGCACCAGCTGACGTACGCGGGGCAGAACGCCGAGGCTTACTGGAGCGCGGATGATCAGTGGATCATGTTCCAGGCGACGCCCCGTGACGGGAGCTGCGACCAGCAGTACACGATGCGCCCCGACGGATCGGACCTCAGCATGGTGAGTACCGGGGCCGGGCGCACCACGTGCGGCTACTTCTTCCCCGGAAACCGCAAGATCCTCTACGCCTCCACCCACCTGGGCGGGGCAGAGTGCCCGCCCGACCCCGACATGTCGCAGGGCTACGTGTGGGCCCTGTACAAGGACTACGACATCTTCACGGCCGATCCCGACGGGTCCAACCTGCAGCGGCTGACCGATACGCCCGGCTACGACGCCGAGGCCACCATCACGCGGGATGGCGAGTGGATCGTGTTCACGTCCGCGCGTGACGGCGACCTCGAGATCTACAAGATGCGCACCGACGGCTCCGAGGTGACCCGGCTGACGAACGAGCCCGGCTACGACGGCGGCCCGTTCTGGTCGTACGACGGCACGAAGATCGTGTACCGGGCGAGCCACCCCGAAGGCGAGGCGCTGGCCGATTACCAGCGGCTGCTCGCGCAGGGCCTGATCCGCCCGTCGCAGCTCGACATCTTCGTGATGGACGCCGACGGCTCCAACAAGCGGCGACTGACCGACAACGGCCGGGCGAACTTCGGGCCGTACTTCTTTCCGGATGGCGAGCGGATCATCTTCGCGTCGAACATGGACGCCGAGAGCGTCCGGGCCCCCGACTTCGACCTCTACGCGATCAACATCGACGGGACCGGCCTCGAGCGGATCACGTACGCCGGGGATTTCGACGGATTCCCGATGTTCAACTCGGACGGGACGAAGCTGATCTTCGCCTCGAACCGCGGCAACGAACTGCCGCACGAGACGAACCTGTTCATCGCGGACTGGATCGACTGACGCACGAGACCGACGCACGAGGAGGCAGCATGCCCGCAGATCACAATCCCGTCGGCTGGTTCGAGATCCCGGTCACGGACCTGGCCCGCGCGAAAGCGTTCTACGAGGCCGTGTTCGGGTTCGACGACCTCCCGGTTCACGAGATGGGCCCGCTCACGATGGCGTGGTTCCCGTGGAAGCAGGACGCAATCGGGTCGCCCGGCGCCCTGTGCCACGGGGAGTGGTACCAGCCGTCCGAGGCAGGGACCCTCGTGTACTTCACCGCTCCCGACATCGACGGATGCCTCGCCCGCGCGGAGCAGAACGGCGGCAAGGTGATCCAGCCGAAGAAGAGCATAGGCGAGTACGGGTTCGTCGGGTTCATGGAGGACTGCGAAGGCAACCGGATCGGACTCCACTCGCGGTCGTAGCGGCACCTCGCCCACACCGCAGCCCACAGCGAAGAGAGGCAACATGAAAGTCCAGCGACACCTGACACTCGGCCTGGCTTCCGCCGTCCTGATGACGGCTTGCGCCCAATCGGCGCCGAAGACCGAGGATGCGGCGAGCGCCGCCGAGGCCGCGAGCCTCGATGTCGGAACCCTGCGTGGGGAAGTGAATCAGTTCGTCGCCGCCTGGAACACGGGAGACCAGGCCGCGCTCGGCCAGATGATTGCCGAGGACGCCGTACTGCTGCAGCCGGACGGGCTGCCGATCGAGGGACGGACCGCGATCCTCGCGACGATGGCGGAGGGATACGACATCGCGATGTACCAGCAGGCTGCCACCGTCGACGAAGTGATGGCGGTGGGAGATGCCGCCTACGCCCGTGGAGCCTGGATGCTCAACCCGACAGCCGCTGCCGGCGCCGATGCGGCGGCCCTGAGCGGCAAGTGGTCCGCGCTCTACAAGGCCGGCCCGGAAGGTACGTGGCAGACATGGCGCTGGATGTGGAACCAGCCCTCTCCCGAGGTGATGGACGTCGGCGAGTAGGGTCCTCGATTCTTCCAAAGCCGTGAAGCGGTGGCCGGGCCCGATCGACGGAGAGGTCGGGCCCCACCGCCGGTTGCGAATCCGATGAAGTGAGCCTCGATCGTGGGGCATGCGCGACCGACCGCCCGATCACCTGCGCCTGCTCGACGACCTGAGGGCGCGGATGCGGGCCCGGCACATGAGTCACCGCACCGAGGAGGCCTACGTCTCGTGGGTGCGGCGCTACCTGCGCTTCCACGGCGGACGCCACCCGGCGCGCATGGGAACCCCGGAGATCGACTCCTTCCTCACCCATCTGTCCGTGCGGCGCCTCGTAGCCGCCTCGACCCAGAACCAGGCGGCGAGCGCGCTCCTCTTCCTGTACCGGGAGGTGCTCGGGGTCGAGATCGACCATCCCGGATCACGCGTCGTCCGGGCCCGTACCCCGAAGCGTCTTCCCATCGTGCTGACCCCGAACGAGGTGCGCTCCGTTCTCGACCGGATGGGGAACCCTCACCGGCTGATCGCCACCCTCCTGTATGGGAGCGGCATGCGGCTGATGGAGTGCATGCGCCTCCGGGTGAAGGACGTCGACTTCGACCGCCGGGAGATCGTGGTTCGGGAGGGGAAGGGCGATCGCGACCGCGTGACCATGCTCCCCGATCTCGTCCGCACCGAGCTGGGCCGCCACCTTCAGGCCGCGCGGGACCAGCACGACCGCGACGTGCGCGCCGGCGCCGGGTGGGTGTCGCTCCCCACCGCCCTCGACCGCAAGTACCCATACGCAGGCCGCGAGTGGGCGTGGCAATGGGTGTTTCCCGCCACCCGCATCCAGACCGATCCCGCGACCGGCCGGCGCCGGCGCCATCACCTGCACGAGTCGTGCGTGCAGCGCGCCGTGACGGAAGCCGTGCGCAGGAGCGGCATCCCGAAGCGAGCCACCTGCCACACCTTCCGGCACTCGTTCGCCACCCACCTCCTGGAGGCCGGTTACGACATCCGTACCGTACAGGAGCTGCTCGGCCACCGGAACGTGCGCACGACGATGATCTACACGCACGTCCTGAATCGAGGCGGCCTGGGCGTGCGCAGCCCTGCGGACCTGATGCAGGGAGGCGGAACCTGGTGACCGACGCGACGTGTTCCGATCTGGTACAACGAGTACACCATCGATCGGAGTTACGTATGACGATGGTCACAGTGTCGCCCAAGTTCCAGGTCGTGATCCCGAAGGGCGTCCGCGAGCGGATAGGGCTGGAAGCCGGCCAGAAGGACCACGTCTTCGAGCTGGAGCAGTCCATCCTGCTCGTACCGCAGGTGCCCACGTCGTCGCTTCGCGGCTTCCTCGAGGATCTCGGGCTGCCTCCCTTCGAACGCGAAGGAGACCGCGATCCATGAACGTCGTGGACTCGTCTGCCTGGCTGGCCTATCTGCGAGACGAGCCGAACGCCGAACGCTTTGCACCGGCGATCGAAGAAACTCCTTCGCTCCTCGTGCCATCGATCGTCGTTCTGGAGGTCTACC
>CANPVW010000303.1 GCA_947581745.1 Candidatus Benthicola azotiphorus | reverse complement strand
CTCCGCCGTATGCACGCACCTGAGCTGCACCGTGCAGTACAGGGAAGACCTCCGCCAGATCTGGTGCGCCTGCCACAACGGGCACTTCGACCTCAACGGCCGAAACGTCCAGGGACCCCCTCCTCGGCCTCTCGACGCTTTCGATGTCAACGTGCGCGGTGATGAGATCGTAGTGAGCAAGAGGACATGATGACCAACGATCGAAGCTGGCATCGCCGATTCTGGGGTTGGCTCGAGGACCGGACGGGTCTTTCTTCGATCACCGCCCTGGCGAAGAAGAAGGACGTGCCGATACACAGGCACACTATCTGGTACTACCTCGGCGGCATGAGCCTCTTCCTGTTCCTCTGCCAGCTCGTCAGCGGGGTCTTGCTGCTGTTCTACTACCGTCCGAGCGCCGGCGAGGCGTTCGAGTCCGTGCATTTCATCATGGCGGAGGTGCAGTTCGGGTGGCTGGTCAGGTCACTGCACGCCTGGGCCGCGAACCTGATGGTCTTCACGGTCTTCATCCACCTGTTCAGCGTGTTCCTGCTCAAGGCGTACCGGGCGCCGCGCGACCTGACCTGGATGAGCGGCGTGGTGCTGTTCGTCCTGACGCTGA
This sequence comes from Candidatus Benthicola azotiphorus, assembly GCA_947581745.1. Classification (GTDB taxonomy): domain Bacteria; phylum Gemmatimonadota; class Gemmatimonadetes; order Palauibacterales; family Palauibacteraceae; genus Benthicola; species Benthicola azotiphorus. Next base: position 24,430 of record CANPVW010000303.1, on the reverse strand, counting down.
CATTCGGGTTCACCGGTTATCTACTGCCGTGGAACACGCTGGCCTTCTTCGCCACCAAGGTGGGTACCGAGATCGTGGGCGTCGTACCGTTCGTCGGCGAATTCGCACGCACGCTGCTGCGCGGCGGCACCGACGTGACCGGCGCGACGCTGACGCGCTTCTACGCGATTCACGTGGCCATTCTGCCGGCCACGACGATTCTGATCGTAGGGTTGCACGTGCTGCAGGTGCAGCGACACGGGATGAGCATCCCGCCGGACGTGGAACGGGATGGATCGACGCGGGGCAAGATGAAGTTCGTCCCGGGCTTCCTGCTTCGAGACATGGTCGGCTGGCTCGTCGCCCTGGCGGCCCTGGCGGCCCTGGCGGCGTTCTTCCCCGCTCACCTCGGTGAGAAGGCGGATGCGTTCGCGCCGGCACCGGCCGGCATCAAGCCCGAGTGGTACTTCATGTACATGTTCCACACGCTGAAGCTGCTCCCGTCTCACATCCTGGGACTGGAGGGAGAGATGCTCGGCGTGATGGGATTCGCCCTCGCAGGAGTCTTCCTGCTGCTCGTTCCGTTGCTGGATCGGCGACGCGGTCCGGGAGAGACCAGCAAGCTGTTCACGGTGATCGCCCTGACGATGATCACCTACATCGTCGTGCTGACCGTGATGGGGTACACGGCGAACCCGACCCAGTAGCAGCCGGCCGAGGGTCCGCCCCTACCTCCCGAGCCAGGGGCTCTCCGGAGGATCGGCCGGCCTCGGGGTCGGCACCAGCAGCGTCCGGTGCAGGAAGTCCGTCATCATCTCGTAGAGATTGACCGACAGGGTGCGTCCGCCGACGCCGTGGCGCTGTCCCGGGTAGAGCCGCATGTCGAACTGCTTCCCCGCCCGCTCGAGCTCGTAGATCATCCGGAGGGTGTTCTGGGGGTGCACGTTGTCATCCGCCGTTCCGTGGATGATCAGCAGGTCTCCCTGCAGGCCGTCGGCATGGGAGAGGGGCGCGCCGATCGAGTAGCCCTCAGGATTCTCGGCGGGCGTCCGCATGAAGCGCTCCGTGTAGATCGTGTCGTACAGCTCCCACGATGTCACGGGCGCCCCGGCGATCGCCGCGGCCACCTGGCGCCCTCCGATCAAGGAGGTCATGAGGGCCATGTAACCACCGTAGCTCCATCCCCAGATCCCGATGCGCGAACTATCCACGTAAGGCAGATCGCCCAGCTGCCGTACCGCCGCGAGCTGGTCCGCCGTCTCGAGCTGGCCGAGACGCATGTACACCTGCTTCTCGAATTCCCGGCCGCGAGCGCCCGTACCGCGATTGTCCACGCTGGCGACCAGTATCCCGTCCTGGACCAGCATCTGGTGCCACAGGTACCGGCTCCCTCCCCAGGCATCCCGCACGGTCTGCGAGCCCGGCCCGCCGTAGACGTAGAGCAGAAGCGGGTAGCTCTTCCCCGGGTCGAAGTCCCTCGGCTTGATGATCCAGGCGTTCAGAGGAGTGCCGTCTTCAGCGCTGATCGTGAAGAACTCGGGCTCCCGGAGATCAAGGGCCTCCAGCTTCCGGGACAGCTCGGCATTGTCTGCCAGGGTCCGCACCTGGGCGCCGTCCGACACCTGGCGCAACACGGTCACAGGCGGAGAGCCGATCGACGAGTAGGTGTCCGTGAACAACGAGAAGTCCGGACTGAACACTGCCGAGTGCGTGCCCCGTCCCCCGGCGATGCGGACCACGTCTCCGCCGCTGAGCGGAGCCCGGAACACCGAACGGGTCAGAGGACTCTCGGCAGCGGCCGTGAAGTAGACGTCCCCCTTCGCCTCATCCACCCCGTCAAGTGCCGTCACGTCCCAGTTGCCACGACTCAGCTGGCGTATCATCCGGCCCGAGCGATCATACAGGTACACGTGCGTGAAGCCATCACGATCACTGGTCCACGTGAAGGCCCGACCGTCATCGATCCAGCGCAGGTCGCCGTTGGCTCCCAGCCAGGCGTCGTCTCTCTCCGAGAACAGGAGAGAGGTCTGCCCGGTCCTGGCATCGCCGAGCAGGAGGTCCAGCTGGTTCTGGTGGCGGTTGAGCCGCTGGATGACGACCTGGTCTGAGGACGCGGCCCATTCCATCCGCGCCAGGTAGCCGTCCCCGCTGCCGGTGTCGAACCAGGTGGTCGCGCCGGACGCCAGGTCCACGGCACCCACCTTCACCAGCGAATTTGCCTCGCCGGCCTTCGGATACCGGACGCCCTGCAGTTCCGGGTACAGCGGCAGCACGTCCACCAGCCAGTAGGTCCGCACCGGACTCTGATCGAATCTCCAGTACGCGATCCGCGATCCGTCCGGACTCCACCGGAAGGCGTCGCGCAGGCTCAGCTCCTCCTCGTAGACCCAGTCCGTCGTGCCGTTGATGATCGTCTCGCTGCCGTCTGAGGTCAGTCGGCGCTCCTCGCCCGAGCCCAGGTCCGTCACCCAGAGGTCGTTGTCCCTTACGAAAGCGACCTGTCGGGCATCCGGCGAGAACTTGGCGAACATCTGCCATCCCTCGGTGGAGCTCACCGGAAACAGGCGGCGGGTGGGAAAGTCGAACACGTAATAGCGACCACGCGTTCGGGCCCTCCACACCTGCTGGCTCTCGGAGAAGATCAGCAGACGCCGGCCGTCGTCCGAGAAGGAGTAGCCCTCGATCGCCAGCGGCTCCTCGGACCCGGCCACCATCAGCTCGGCGGCCGACACCAGCTTCTCCCGCTCACCGGTTCGCGCATCGACCTGCCACAGCTCGTCGTGCTCGAGGGAATCTGCTTCCACGGTGGACCAATGCCGGCCATCCGGCATCCACCGCACCGAGACCGATTGACCCTGGAAATCTCCGCTTCCGAAGATATTCTCGACGGTCAGGACCTGCTGGCCCGGCATCGCGGCCGGGTTCACGAGGGCCGGAAGGCCCATCGCCATCGTCCATGCAGCGGCCCGAACCGCAACTCGCGCGAACGTCATCGAATCACTCCGTCGATCGGGGCTACAGGATCCGAAGGACCTGTACGCGGGGAAGGCCGTACAGAATCTTCGTCCAGCGGCCCAGGACCGCGTTGCCGTAGTACAACCGTCCCGTGCTCGTGCCCACGTAGCCGGACTGACGGGTCGTGGGGTCCGTCGCCAGAGCGGTGAAGGCTCCCTTTTCTCCCATCGCGCTGGTCCTGAACGCCTCCCACGACTCGCCCGAGTCACGACTCACGAGCAATCTCGCCTTCGCATCGCCTTTCGAGCCCGCCCAGGTGGCCGGCGGACCCGCGGCGAGCGCCAGAACGAGGGTCGAGTCACGCGCGCCGCGCTCGAACTCGGCGTCGAGGCGCGTGCAGTAGGCCTGCCCCACTTCACCGGGATGCGACGACCACTTGCGGCCCCGATCCCGACTGATGTGGAATCCACCGCCCGTGGCGGCGTAGACCCGAGAAGAATCCAGCGGATCGGCCAGCAGGATGTGCACGTCGTCGAACAGGCCTTCGTTGCAGCCCGTCCAGGTTCGTCCCCCGTCGTCGCTGCGATAAGCGCCGCCGATCTCGACGCCGGCATACAGTCGGCGGGAGTCGTTAGGGTCGGCCGCGATCGTGTCGACACGCGCCGCCCCTTCCCCCGCATCCTTCCATCCCTCCCGAACGCCGAGTACACGGAACTCGGTCATCTCCTCCCAGCTCGTCCCTCCATCACGTGACACGTGAAGGGCAGCCGGCTGCGTGCCCGCATACAGCAGGTCGGGGTCGCGCGGTGACACCGCCAGCGAGCGGATGATGTGCCCGTCCAGGGGTCCGGTCATCTGCTTCCAGCTACGCCCTTCGTCATCGCTGCGCCACACGCCGTGACCGCTGACAGCGGCGTAGAACAGGCGGCCGGCGGGAACGATCGCGCGCACGTCGTCACCCTCGAAGTGACTCTCCTCCATCTGTGCCGCTCGCTCGCCGTGGACCCAGCGAACCACGTACAGGCCCCCCTTCGTTCCCACCAGTATTCGCATCGATTCGATTCCCTTGTTCGGTCCGGAGTGTCGTGTCCTGGAATCCGGCCCGTGAGCCCGGCCCGGAGAGCACAGCAAGGTCGCTTTCACGGGCCTTACGGGCAAGTTTCGCGGTCGCTTCGGCGGCACGGGGCTCCCGGGCCGATTGACAGGCATGCGGGCTCCACTACTTTGGCCCACCGCCACTCACAACCCAGAGGTCGAGTAATGTCGCTGGTTCGGCTAACCGATGTCGCCAAGAGCTTTGGCGGGGTACGCGCCGTCGATGGTGTGTCCTTTTCCATCGACCGGGGGGAAGTCGTCGGATTCCTCGGACCCAACGGAGCCGGGAAGACCACGACGATGCGCTTGATTACGCGCGCCCTGGAGCCGGATACAGGCACGATCGAGATCGACGGACGTTCCGTGGAAGAAGACTCGGCCGAGGCCCGGCGCCGCATAGGCTATCTGCCGGAGACCAACCCCCTGTACGAGGAGATGCTGGTCGGGGAGTTCCTGGCCTTCATGGCCCGACTGCGTGGAATCGAGCCGCCCGACGTATCGGACCGAATCGATCCTGCCGTGGAGCAAACGGGAATCGGAGAGGTCTACTATCGACCGATCGGCCACCTGTCGAAGGGATTTCGGCAACGAGTGGGCCTCGCCCAGGCGATTCTCTCCGAGCCGGACATCCTGATCCTGGACGAGCCCACCGAAGGCCTGGACCCGAACCAGCGGGTCGAGATCCGCAAGTTGATCACTCGCCTGGGACAGGACCACACGGTCCTCCTCAGCACGCACGTGATGCAGGAAGTTCAGGCCGTGTGCGATCGGCTCCTGATCATACACCGTGGCAAGATCATCGCCGACGGCGCCGTCGGTACGCTCCTGTCGGGGGGCGAGGGGGCTCGCCGGGTGACGGTGGAGATCGACGCTCAGCCCGGGTCTCTGCGCCAGGCGCTCGAAGGTCTGGCGTCCGTTTCCCGGGTGGACGCACTGGACGACGCCGGCGCGCGACCCAGGTTCTCCGTCGTGGGTGCCGGAAATGCGGACCCGCGACCGGACATCTTCGCCCTGGCGAAGGAGAGGGACTGGACGCTGTGGGAAATGAAGAGGGAACAGGAGGATCTCGAGCGATTCTTCCGCGACCTCACGGAGTCGGGATCATGACCAGGAACATCATGACCATCGCGGGCCGCGAATTCCGCAGCTACTTCGACCAGGCGACGGCCTACATTCTGGTGGTCGTCTTCCTGGTGGCCAATTTCTTCTTCTACTTCCGTACCGTATTCGTCACGGCCGAGGCCACGCTCCGCCCGATGTTCGAGCTCATGCCCTGGCTGCTCCTGTTCTTCGTGCCCGCGGTGACGATGCGATCGCTGGCCGAGGAGCGCTCGAAGGGCACGCTGGAGCTGGTACTGGCGCAGCCGATCTCGACGTTCCAGTTCCTGCTCGGGAAATACGCGGGGATCATGGGTTTCATGGCCGTGGCGCTGGCCGGGACGCTGGGCGCCGCCGTTGGGCTCCGTCTCGGCGGGCAGCCTTACTTCGGTGTCATGTTCGCCCAGTACGCGGGGGCCCTGCTCCTGACGGGCACGCTGGTGGCGATCGGCTTGTGGGCGTCTTCTCTGACGCGGAACCAGATCACCGCCTTCATCGTGGCCCTCGCGTCCATATTCGTCCTGCTGGCCGTTACGATGAACGTCGTGCTGATCGGTTTGCCGCCTGTCCTCGCCGTCGCCGCGACCCGGCTGGGGTTGCTGACTCATTTCTCGGCGATTACCCGGGGCGTCCTCGACCTGCGGGACATCGTGTACTTCATTTCGATGACGGCGGCCTTTCTGGGTCTCGCCTACCTGATGATAGAGCGAGGCCGCCTCAATCTGAGAGGCGCTTCCTGGCGCACCCTGAAGGCGGGGATCCTGGGCATCCTGCTGATCTGCGTCGTCGTCAATCTGCTCGGCCGGCACATCCGGGGACGACTGGATCTCACTCCGGGCAAGGCGTACACCCTGTCCGCGACGACGCGGGACGTCCTCCGCAACGTCGACGACCTGGTCACCATCAAGCTCTTCGCCTCCCGCGAGCTGCCGCCCCAGGTCGACCTCGTGAAGAGGGACGTGGAGGACCTGCTGGCCGACTACCAGTCCGCCGCCGGAGCTAACCTGCAACTGTTGCGCTACAGTCCTTCCGCCGCAGACCCGGACGCCGAGGCGGAAGCCGAGCGGATGCAGATTCCCGCTATTCAGTTCAACGTGCTCGGGCAGGAGGAATTCCAGGTCCGGCAGGGCTACCTGGGGATCGCGATTCAATACGCGGACCAGACCGCCAACGTGCCTTTCGTACGCCAGACCGACGACCTCGAGTACCGGCTGACCAGCGCGATCATGGCTCTCACGAATCCGGAACGGACGACCGTCGGGTTCCTGACGGGGCACGGAGAGGCCGACATCGAGGGCGAGGCGTCGGGGCTGGCCGAAACGCTGCGTCAGAACTACCAGGTCACGTCCGTGAACATCACGGCCGACTCGTCGAACGTGGCCGACTCCATTCGCGTGCTGGTGATCCAGGGCCCACAGACGCCGCTTTCTGAAGCCGAGGGAGAGAAGCTCGAGGCCTTTCTGGCCGGCGGCGGCAACATGCTGCTGATGACGCAGCCGACTGCGATCGACGAAACGCAGATGTTTCCGAGCCCCCAGCCACACCCGGTCCTGGACTCCCTCCTCGCCGGCTACGGCGTGGCGATACCGGAGGGCATGGTCATGGACCTCAGGTCGAGCGGCAGGGTCACTCTGCCCTCGAGCTCGGGCATGAGCTACGTGGTCCCGTATCCGCTGTGGCCGATCGTGCTGCCCGCAACTTCCAACGCCATCGTGGAAGGCCTGAACGGTGTGCTGTTGCCGTGGGCCAGCCCGCTCGACCTCTCCGGGGCGGACACGACCACCGTCACTCCCCTCCTGGCCACGACGGAGTTCGCGCAGCACCTGACCGGATACCATCCGATCAACCCGCAGTTCGACTGGAGATCGATCGCCACCGATCTGCGGCCGCAGCCGATGGCCGCCGCGATTCTTCCACGGGCGGGGGAACCGGAGGGTGCAGGCGGAGGATCGCCGTCGGGGGGACGCCTGGTCCTCGTGGGTGACGCGGACTTCGCTTCCAATCGGTTCCTCGGTGGAGAGCCGGGGAATCTGCTGTTCCTCACGAACGCGGTGGACTGGCTGGCCCAGGACGAGTCGCTGATCGAGATCCGATCCAAGCTCCGGCGGGCGCCGCCGCTGCTCTACGCTTCCGAGGGAGTGCGGGACGCGGCGAAGTACGGCAACCTGATCGGCGTGCCCTTCCTGTTCGTGTTGATCGGTGTCTTGAGGCTCGCCCGGAGGAAGCAGCTGCAGGGCATGACGTATGGAAAGAGCTCCGGTCCCGGGCCGACGAAAGACGAGGCGAGAGCATGAGGTCGAGTCAGGTAAAGGCGATCTTCGTAGCGCTCGCGGTTCTGTCGCTCCTCTACGCGGCGGTTCAGCTGCTCTCCGGCGACGAACAATCCGAGGGTGGAGACGACATCGCGGGGGCCGTCCACGGCGGGCTCGAGCTGATTCGGGTGGTCGGACCCGAACCCTCCGACTCCTTGAGGCTCGAGGACAGGGACGGAACGTGGACCGTCAACGGTTATCCGGCCGACACGGCGGCCATACGGCGACTGGCCGAGGGACTCGAGTCGGCACGGGTCGGAAGGCTCGTCGCCCGGAGCGCGTCCAATCACGCCCGTCTGGGAGTTCTCGAGGACTCGGCCCGGCTCGTCGAGATCGGGCCGGCCGGGAGCCCCGATGTGGTCTTCCTGCTCGGAGGGGCGGGGGCCGACGGGCGCTACGTCCGATTCCCACCTTCGGACGACGTTTTCTCGGTTCCGGCAGCATCGGTACGCCTGCTGCTTCGACCGCTCGAGGAGTGGCGAAACAGGATCGTCGCCAGCGTGGACACGGCCGCGGTGGGCCGCATTTCGGTCAGCCGGGGCGATCAGGAGGGACTCGTCGTGCTGGAGAGGGACACGGCGGACCCTGCCGGGGCCTGGAGTCTCGATGGCACGACGGCGGATTCGGCGGTCGTCGCGGGCCTTCTGCAGGAATCCGCGACCCTGGAGGCCACTGGTTTCCCGTCGGACTCCGTCGCCTTCGCGGTCGACTTCTCCAGCCCGGCGGCCACACTCGAGATGTACGACTCCGATGAGCCCGGCGCGGCACCCGCTCTGTCGCTCCTCTTCCTCACATCCCCCGACGCGCGCGACTTCCTGGTGCGCCGCGCGGATGACCCACTGGCTTACCGGATCTCCGCCGCCCAGGCGGAGCGTCTGCTGCCGACCCGGTCGATGCTGGAGGGAAGGGAGTAGGAGAACCGCGCCTCCTTCCGTTCGCGCTAAGTCCTCGCTGCGCTGCGGAGACGCGCTCCAGGAAGGAAACGCGTGGCAGGTAGGTGGGCTGCTCTCAGGGTCCGGAATCGGGGAGGGCCCGCGTGACTCGCACCCAGGGCTCCTGGCCTGAGGCGGTGGCGGTAACTCCCAGGATCAGGATGAGGATGGCGAGGATGACGATTGCCGCCACCCAGTGGATTCGGTTCTTCGGATCGAACACGTGACCCTCCTCCTCTCGATCACCGCCCGGCGTCCGACCTGCCCGGGGCACCGCCTCCTTCCCGGAGCGCGTCTCCGCAGCGCAGCGAGGACGTAGCGCGAACGGAAGGAGGCGGGCGCCGGGAGTCAACCCACGTTCGGCGCCGTCATCTTGGCAAAGTCGATGATCCGCTCCAGCTCGTCGTCACTCATGAGGCTCATCTCCCGCACGACCTCCCGGAGCGTCTTCTCCTCCTTGAGCGACTTCTTGGCCACTTCCGCCGCCTTGTCGTAGCCGATCACGGGAGCGAGGGCCGTCGACAACGAACCCGTGGTCTCGGCGTACCGCATGCAACGCTCGACGTTCGCCGTGATTCCGGAAACGCATCGGTCCGCGAAAGTGCGGCAACCCGTCGTGAGGATCTCGATCGACTCGAGGAGGTTGTGAATCATCACCGGGATCATGACGTTGAGCTCGAAGTTGCCCCGCTCGCCACCGATCGTGATGGCCGCATCGTTCCCGATCACCTGCGCCGCCACCATCGTCATCATCTCCGCCATCACCGGGTTCACCTTGCCCGGCATGATGGACGAGCCCGGCTGCAGCTCGGGGAGGTTGATCTCGGATATCCCCGTGCGGGGCCCGCAGGCGAGCCACCGGAGGTCATTGGCGATCTTCATCAGACTGCAGGCCACGACCTTCAGCATGCCGCTCATCTCGACCACCGCATCGCGCGCCGCCTGCGCCTCGAAGTGGTTCTCGGCTTCACGAAACTCGACGCCGGTGATGGCGCTGATCTTCTCCGCCATCCGTCTCCCGAATTCCGGGTGCGTGTTGATTCCGGTCCCCACCGCCGTGCCCCCGATCGCCAGCTCCCGGAGGGAATCGGCGGACCGCTCCACGCGTCGGATGCCATGCGTTATCTGGCTGACGTATCCGCTGAATTCCTGGCCCAGCCGCATCGGCGTGGCGTCCTGCAGGTGCGTTCGCCCCGCCTTGTAGACGCCGTCGAACTCGTCCCTCTTCACCGCGAGCGCCGACTCGAGATGAGCGAGGGCGGGCAGGAGCTCGCCTTCGACGGCAAACAGGGAGGACACGTGAACGGCCGTGGGTATCACGTCGTTGCTCGACTGACCCATGTTCACGTGATCGTTCGGGTGCACCGGGTCCTTCGTCCCGACCTTTCCACCGAGGATGAGATTGGCTCGATTCGCCAGCACCTCGTTGGCATTCATGTTGGTGGACGTTCCCGATCCCGTCTGGAAGATGTCCAGTACGAAATGAGCATCGAGGTCGCCGTCCATCAGCTCCTGCGCCGCCTGCCGGATCGCCCCGGCGCGGACCGGGTCGAGCAGGCCGAGTTCCTCGTTGACCTCCGCTGCGGCCTTCTTGATCACCCCGAGAGAGAACAGGAAACGGCGATCGAACCGGAGCTTGCTGATCTGAAAGTTCAAACGCGCCCGCTCGGTCTGCGCTCCGTACAGCATGTCCGCGGGGATGCGGACGGGACCCATTGAGTCCTTCTCTTCCCTGTACTGTGACATTATGGCACCCGCCTTTGGTCGAATCTCAGAACTCGAGGCGCTCGCCCGGCTCCACTCCGTGCGCCTCGAACCAGCCCTGGTCCATCTCCAGGGCGTACATCATGGGCCCCTGCGAAAAGTGATTCGCGTCCGTCTGGGGCTCCATCTGCTCGATGTTGAGGATGACTCCGTTCGAATCGATGAACGCGATGTCGAGAGGGATCCTCGTGTTCCGCATCCAGAAGGACCTCACCTGCGCCGTACCATATACGAAAAGCATGCCATGGTTCTCGGCGAGCGAGTCCCGGTACATCAGGCCCTTTCCCCGCAACTCGTCGTTGTCCGCGATCTCCGCCATGACCTCCACTCCCCCGATCCGGATCGGGGTGGTCCGAACCACCTGCCCGCCCCCGGCCGGCTTCGGCTGGCCCGTCTGCTGCTCCGCGACGGCCCCCTCCGTGCTGCTGCTGCCTCCCGCTTCCCCGCACCCGATCAGCGACGGAGTCAGAAGCAGCGACACGGCCAGGAGAGTGCGGGAGCCCAGGCGCCACGCGTGGCGTGGGGAGAGACTGAACGAGTCGATCATTATTCGCCGTCCGGGTGAGGTTCACGTGGAGTGTCCGTGCGTGCCAAAATGCGCCCATCCGCCGGTGGCGCAAGCGGTGGTGCAGCCTTACGGGGGCCCCACCGCGTTGCCCTGCCGGAATACCCCCCGGGAGGAGCTCGGATCCTCGTCCGTGGGCGCCGGACGAGGGCCTGTTCACCGTTGAGAACGAGTTTCGAACACGCTACATTCTCAAGCTGTTGAGACAACCGTGAAAGGCTGTGAGACGTCCATGTCCGACTCCTCGACGATCGTTTCCACGAGGCCGCCCCTCGGGTGCGCCGCCGTCATGATGCAGGTGCTGCGCGGCGAGCTCCGTGAGCGCGAGCTCCCGTTCACGCATCAGCGGGAGGCGATCGCCCAGGTGCTGTTCGAGTCCACCCGGCACCTGTCGGCCGATGACGTGGCGGCAGCGCTTCGTCAGCGTGGAGAACATGCCGGCAAGGCGACGGTCTACCGCACGCTGGCGCTTCTGGTCGAGCTGGGACTGGCCACGGAACACGACTTCGATGAAGGATTCAAGCGGTACGAAACGCAGATCGGAGCGGCCCAGCACGATCACCTGATCTGCACCGAGTGCGGCCGGGTCTCCACTTTCGATCACCCGGAGCTGGACCGCGTGCTGGCCGAGGTCGCGGCCCGAAACGGTTTCGACGCCATCACCCGGCAGGTGAAGGTATTCGGAACGTGCAGCGAGTCGGCGGCGTGCCGCGAGTTGCAGCGGACCTATCGAAGCACCGGATCCACACCCTGACAGAGAGCACAATGACTTCGCGCGAGAGGCTCCTTCGTCTTTTCGTCGAGCGGTCCTTTCAGGAGGGAGACTTCGTGCTCGCCTCGGGCCGCAAGAGCCGTTTCTACATCGACTGCCGGACCACGACCATGCACGCGGAAGGGCAGGTGCTCCTGGGAGAGGTCGGCGCGGACACGCTGGAAGGCGCCGGGCTCGAGCCCGACCTGATCGGTGGCCTGACGATGGGTGCCGACCCGATCGCTTACGCCATCGCCGGGGAGACGTGGCGCCGGGGAAAGCCCGTCCACGCCTTCTCCGTCCGCAAGAGGCCGAAGCGACACGGTACCGGACGGCGCGTCGAAGGTTGCTTCGAGCAGGGCGCTCGGGTCGTGGTGGTCGAGGACGTGATCACCACGGGGGGGTCGGCGCTGCAGGCATGTGAGGCCGTGCGCCAGGAGGGTGGCACGGTACTGGCGGTGCTGGCCGCCGTGGACCGACTCGAAGGCGGCCGGGAGACCCTCGAGGCGGAGGGACTGGCTGTTTACACCATGTTCGGGGTGGACGAGTTCCAGGCATTCCTCACGGGCTCGGCGAAGCCGACGAGAACGGACGACTGATGCTCAGACAGACGCTCCTCTTCCTCAGCGAGCGTGACGACCTCAAGCGGATTCTCTTCAAGCTTCCATACGCCCGCCGGATGGCAGGTCGCTTCATCGCGGGCGACACTTCGGAAGAGGCCCTGGCCGTTGCCCTGCAGCTGAACCGGCAGGGCTTTCGGGTGACGCTCGACCTGCTGGGCGAGAGCGTGTCCGACCGCGCCGAGGCCATGCGTGCCTCCGCGGAGTACGCGGAGAGCCTGGCTGAGATCGACGCGCACGATGCGGAGACCACGATCTCGCTGAAGCTGACGCAGCTCGGACTCGACATCGATACGGATTTCTGTTTCGAGAATCTCCTCGGGATCGTGAAGCGGGCGGACGAGCTGGGCAATTTCGTCCGCATCGACATGGAGGACTCGGAGCACACGGAAGCGACGCTGGATGTATTCTACCGGACCTTCTCGGAGTATCGGAACGTCGGGATCGTCATCCAGTCGTATCTGTATCGAAGCGAGGCTGACGTAGCCCGGCTGGTGGAACTCGGGGCGCCGGTCCGCCTGTGTAAAGGAGCATACAACGAGCCGGCTTCCGTGGCGTTCCAGGACAAGCGCGAGGTGGACGCGAACTACGTTCACCTGATGAAGATGCTGCTGGACGGAGGAACGCCGACCGCGATCGCCTCGCACGACGAGCGGATGATCGACGCGACCCTGGAACACGTCGCACGGAACGGCATACCGGATGACGCGTTCGAGATCCAGATGCTGTACGGAGTGAGACGGGACTACCAGAAGCAGCTTGTGGACAACGGCCTGAAGATGCGGATCTACGTGCCTTACGGGTCGCAATGGTACTCGTACTTCATGCGCCGCATGGCGGAGCGGCCCGCGAACCTGCTGTTCGTGGCCCGCGCCGCGATGGGCGGCTGACGTCAAGGAGAGAATGACGTGGTGACGTTCACGGAAGGTGCAAGAGCTCACGTGGTCGCCTTTCTGGCTGAGGAGCCGGAACCCCTGGCGGTGCGCATCGAGGTGCTCGACTCGAGCCCCCTGGCCCCCAGGTACGACCTGTCTCTGATCGAGGAATCGGAGAAGGAGGGGAGCGATCAGGTATACGAGCAGGGGGGATTCGAGGTGGTCGTCCCGAAAGCCAGCGTCGCCCTCCTGGAAGGCGCCATCGTGGACTGGGTCGAGTCGATCCAGGGAAGCGGCTTCAAGGTCGAGAATCCCAACATCGTGCCGATCGGGGAAGGGACCCGCGAAGGACCCGTGGCCGATCGCGTCAAGCACGTCATCGAGCTGCAGGTCAACCCGGCGATCGCGAGCCACGGCGGCAGCGTGACTCTGATCGAGGTGCGCGATGATGTCGTCTACCTGGAGATGGAGGGCGGGTGCCAGGGCTGCGGCATGGCGGCCGTGACACTGGCGCAGGGAATCCGGCGGATCATCATGGAGGCCATCCCCGAGATCCGGGACATCGTCGACGTGACGAACCACGATGCGGGCGCCAATCCGTACTACTGAGCCACTACTCCGGCGCAACTTCCTAAGGGGTCGTCCGGGTGACCCCGTTCGGCGTCGGGAATTCCTCGAGACCCTCGGTTGCGGGGCGCTGGGGCTTGGCCTGCTGGGCGGCGCAGCGCTTCCCGGTCGGTTGCCGGCGGGTAGCGCACCCGGTTCCTCCGAGTTCGCCGGTTGGCTGTGGATCGGGAGGCGTCCCGAGAAGACCGCGGCCGAATGGCGGGCACTGTTCTCACGACTCGGGCAGGCCGGATTCCGGGGGGTGCTCGTCGGAGGGCAATTCGACGCGCCGATCGCCGATGCGGCGCACGCGGCGGGGCTCGAGTATCACCGGTGGATGTGGATCCTGAACCGGCCCGGCGATACGTGGGCCAGAGAGAACCACCCGGAGTGGTACGCGGTCAGCCGGGCCGGTGATTCCACCATCGAAGCACCCCCGTACGTGGAGTATTACCGTTGGGTCTGCCCGACGCGCGAGCCGGTGCGCCAGCACCTCCGCCAGCTGATAGGAGAGGCCGCGCGGGAACCGGCCGTGGACGGGATTCACCTCGATTACATCCGGTACTGTGACGTGATCCTCCCACGTGGCCTGTGGAAGAAGTACGGCCTCGTGCAGAACCGCGAGCTCCCGCAGTTCGACTTCTGCTACTGCCCCTCGTGCCGCGGGCAGTTCAAGGACAGGACGGGGCGCGATCCCGCCGAGCTGCCAGATCCCCCGGCCGACGCCGAGTGGATCCGCTTCAGATGGGACGCCGTCACGCGGGTGGTGACGGAGCTGGCGGAGGTGTCGCGCGGGGCCGGCAAGGCAATCAGCGCCGCGGTGTTCGCGACGCCCACGCTGGCCCGGCGGCTGGTGCGGCAGGCGTGGGATGAATGGCCCGTGGATCGCGTGTTTCCGATGATGTACCATCCGGCATACGATGAAGGCGTGCCATGGATCGGCGAGAGCATCAGGGAGGGCGTCGAGGCCCTGCGCGGTTCGGGCACGGAGCTGAACGCCGGACTCTACCTGTCCGCCCTCGATCCTCCCGTGCTCGCGGAGGCGATCCGGATGGCTCGGGTTGAGGAAGCCTGCGGGTTCTCGCTCTTCGACCTGAATGCGCTCACGGACGAGCGGCTGGAGGCCGTGGAGAACACCTTGTGGGAGATCCGGGCGACGGACCGGGGACTATCGGAGCACCACCGCCAGGCCGGTGTCCGAAGGCATCTTCTCGCCGGGTAGCTCCAGGGCCCTGCCTCCGTACTGGATCGTGATCTCCGCCAGCTCGTCGAACAGGTCCACCGTGTCACCGTACGGGTCGGGGCCGCCTTCGGCGACGACCTCGACATCGCCCGTACGCCGATCGATGCGCCCCCACACTGCCCGTCCCTTCTCGGTCAGCAGGAGCCGGATTCGACCGGCCACGGCGAGACGGGCGGCGACCGTGAGATCCGACTCGGTCTTCCCCCGGCCAAACGAGCTCTCCCACAGGTCGATCGCCTTCTCCAGCTTGCGCTCCACCGACTTCCGGGCGATCGGCCACGCGCTCGCGTGGATCCGCCCTTCGTCCCAGCCCGCGATGTTCCCCACGATCCCCTCATCGGCCAGGTTCTCCAGCTTGCTGACGTGGCGGTAAATCGGGTGATAGTAGTCCACCGCCGCGAGGATCACAGGGCCGATCTCGTCGGCCAGGTACTCGCGCACGCCCGCGTCGACAGCGCGGAAGAACTTCTCGAGCTCCTGCTTCGTGTCGTCCTTCCCGGCCCCGTGACCGTGGAAGATGGGGGCCGAGCCCGTTCCCCGCGGGCTGTGGAGATTCAGTCTGCCGGGCACGACCTCCGTCCCGAGCGCCTCCTGGAGAGTCTTCGGCACCGTGGTGAGATCCACGGGCGCGAGATCTGAGACCGTGCCCTCCCACATTCTGACTTCCTTCTGGGCGACGAGCAGCACCCAGAATCTCTCGGGAGCCTGCAGGAACTCGATCAGCGGACGGGTGTGAAACGTCGGCCCGACCACGACCAGGTCGGGGAGTCGGACCGGGAGCCGGTACAGGCGACCGAAGCCGCGGGAGGCGAACAGGGCCAGTCCGTCCGCCTGGTGGCGCCAGAAATCCTGGTCGGAGATCAGCGCCTCGAGCGGAGCGAGGACATCGCCCGCTCCGTCGTTTGCGTCACCGAGCAGACCGCGAGCTTCTTCGATCGCGGCCCGCAGCCGCAGCGGCTGGGCGGCCACTTCGGCCCCTGTCCGATGCGTCTCCATGTAGATGGAGACAGCGGGAGCCGTGTCGATCTGGAACAGTTCCTTCAGCTGGTCCCTGCCAAAGTAGTCCACGATACCCTCGTTCAGTCGTCGTCCCGGAGGAAACTGTTGAGGAGCATTCCGACGAGCGAGACGACGATCGCGCCCACCAGGGCGGACCCGAAGCCCGCGAGCTCGAATCCCGGTGTCAACGCGGCCGTGAGGTACAGCATCGCGCCGTTGACGAACAGGTAGAACAATCCCAGGGTGACGATCGTGAGCGGCAGCGTCAGGAGCACCGCTATCGGTTTGAGCGTCGCGTTGATCAGGCCTATGACGATCGCCGCGATGAGGATCGCCTGGGTGCTCGAGGCCTCGATTCCCGGTACGAGCTTGACCGCGACATACAGGGCGACTGCGTTGACGAGCCATCTTAGGATGAGTTTCACTGCGTGCCCCTCCACCCGATGTGATAGGTCGCGCGACACCGGCTGAGGTGCCGCGCGCTCCAGGGAACGATCAGAAGGCCGGAAGCAGGGCGAACTCGAAGTACCAGCCCTTGTCCGGACGGCTGAGCGGGTTGACGAAATCCAGTTCCATGATGAGGAAACCCAGCAGGTTGAGCCGCCCGGCTACTCCTATGCTCGCGACCACCTCACTGCAGTTCTGCAGGATGACCTGCCCGGCGGAGCCGTTGCAGCTGAAATGGGGCGTTACGCCGTCGCGCCACGCCACTCCCGCGTCGAAGAACGGAGCGATGTCGATGGGCGGCGCTCCTGCCGAGGGGATGACACCGAAGAACCCGAGCAGCGGAATGCGGTACTCGAAGCTCGTCGAGAGGATGCGGGTGCCGAACAGGTTGTTGAACACGTCGCACGAGGAGACGACCGACGAAGCGCACTCCTGACCGCTGAAAGATCCGTCGTTGTATCCACGAATGATCGACGGATACCCGAGATAGAGATCCGAAAGAACGCGCACGTTCTCGTATCCGGGCACCGGGTCGTTCGAGATGTCTCCCCAGGTCGCCTCGGCGTCCTTCCCGTAGCGTCCGAAGTGCAACAGGCGGAACGCGAACGTGGTGGGCCGCAGCGGCATGAAGTACCTGCGGAAGTCCACCAGGCCCGTCGTGTAATTGAGGTCACCGAGTCGCGGGGACACCTCGAGCCGGTATCTCTGCCCCAGGATCGGCCCCGTGCCACCGAAGATCGTGTTGTCGTATACCAGGGCCACCGCCGACGTCGCCATGTTCAGGGCTCCGGGCGATGGGAGCTCCACCGTCTCCCGGCTGAGCTCACTGCCCGAGAACGAGAGTTCGCTGGTCCGAACCTCGTTGTAGAAGTCGATTCCCTGGAACCCGGCCGTCAGCTCTACCCGGTTGGCCCGGTTGATCGGGTATGAGACGCCCGCCGTGGCGATCCGGTTGACCTGCCACTCGCGGAGCTCGGTCTCCACGTACACGCCCTGCGCGTTGTCCACCGCGAGCCCGTACCGCCGGGTCACGTACGGGACCTGGCCGGCTTCGACGTTCCAGTTCCACCGGGTACGCCGGTTCTCGTATCCCACTATCAGAGCCGAGCTTCGCAGGAAGTTGCCGTTGGCCGTGTTGATGTTGAACAACGTGCTCAGGTTCCGGTTACCGAGCATGTCGCTGAAATAGAGCGAGATACCGCCGGCCAGGAACGCCCCGTAGCGGTCCGCTCCGGCCGCGAGCTGCGGCTGGCTGACGTAGTCCAGCGTCAGGCCCGGGCGGTAGTTCTTTCCGTCGAACGTGAGCGTGTCCGCAAGGCCCAGCTCCGGCTCGTCCAGCAGGACGCTCACGAGGCCCGGTGACCGATCCTGCGGCGGCAGCACCGCAGGGCTGACGCCCGCGATAGCCGCCTCGATCGGCTCGCCCGCCAGCTCTTCCGGCAGGTCGATTCGGTACAGGTTGTAGTCACCTCTCTCGAATGCGGTGTATACGAGCCGGTTGACCGTCCGGGCCGTCGAGATCGCCGGACTCAGGGCGGTGATCCCGCTCACTCCGGTGACGAGGTCCGTGACCTGGTACAGGCGGCCGCCCTGGAATTCGTATCGATAGACGTTGCTGATTCCGCTCACGTCGGTCACGAAGTACAGGCTCTGGCCATCCGCTGCCCACTGCGGATCGATGTGTTTGCCGACACCGAACACGGGCATGGCCTGGATCTCGCCCGTCGTGGGATCGATCAGGCCGAGGCGATAGTTGCCGTAGGCGAGGTCGTTCAGATCCGTGGTGAAACGGTCCGTGACGAACGCGATGGCGCCGCCGTCGGGCGACCAGGCGGGCTGCAGGTCCGAATACAGGTCGGACGTCAGGCGGCGAAGCTGCTCCGTCTCCAGGTCGAGAACGAACAGGTCGGTGTAGCCGTTCACGATCGCGGCGAAGGCCAGGCTGCGGCCATCCGGCGAGAACGTGGGAGTGTAGATCTCGCCGAGCTGCTCGAACCGGACCTCCTGGACCTTCTTGCCGGTTTCCGCCTCGATCACCGCGATGGCCGGACGGCCGCGGACGACCACACCGAACGCGAAGCGCTTGCCGTCCGGACTCCACGCCCCTGACGAGTTGATGAACTGGAGGCTCTCGAAGTGCGAGTCCACGGCCGACTTCGTGAGGCGGCGGATGATCCTGCCCGTCTCCGCATCCGCCAGGAACATCTCGATCGCGAACAGGGTCTTCTCGGAAAGAAAGACGACGCGTGAGCCGTCCGGGCTGAGCGACGGCCCGACGTTGAGTCCGCCGCTTCCGCTCTTCTTGGAGATCAGCTCGACCGCCTCTCCGTGCTGCGGAAGGGGCGGCAGGTCCCGGATGTCGGCGAGCTGCTTGACGTCTTCCGCATCGGCGTCGGCCGGCTCCTCGTCCGGAGCGCCCTCGGAGGGAGGCTCCGCGAACGCCAGGTTCGCGCTGTCTCCGAGCGCTTCACGGGCCACGGAGGAGTAGGCATCGTAAATGGACTGATGCCACTCCGCCTCCAGCTGCGGGATCGGGATCTGCAGGACCGCCTCGAGGGCCTGTTCCGGGTTTCCGGACTGCCCGGCCACCTTCAGGACCTTGCCGACCGCCTCGTCACCCCACTTCCCCGCCACGAACGCCCAGAAGGCCTGTCCCCAGCGATACGGGAAGTAGTCCCACTGGCGCGTCGTCAGGTCGCGCAGGGTCGGAAGGCGGCAGTTGCAGGCGGCCGCGTCCCGCATCCACATCGCCGTATGGGCATCGACCGGACCTACCGAGAGGTATTCGGCCATGCCTTCGATGAACCACAGCGGGAGCAGGAGCGCCGTCGGACCCCGAAAGCCGATCCCGCCCTCACCGGTCAGGCTGGTGATGTCGAACTGAAAGGCGTGAACCAGCTCGTGGCCCAGGACGTGATCCGATTCTGCAAGCGTCCCGGCCAGCGGAAGCACGATGCGTCGCTTCAGGACCTCGGTGACGCCGCCCGTGGATTCGCCGAGCTCTCCGAACACCGCGTTGGTCTGCTCGAAGTCCGGGTGGCTCGCGTACAGGATCAGGGCCTGTCTGCCCTTCAGCTCGTGGTCGAGCAGGCGCGAGATGCGGGCGAACCAGCGCTCCGCCATCCGGCCCGCTTCCCCGACCATCGGCTCCATCTCGGGGTAGTAGTAGATGTCGAAGTGCTCCGTCTGCAGCACCTCGGTGTCGAAAGTCTTGTACTGGACCTTGTTCCGGCCGAAGTACTGGGCGTCGGCGGACTCCGGCCGGATGAGGGCCGCGGACGCCAGCAGCATGATGAACGGGAGTGCCCTCGAGACAAACGGGCGACGTGTCATTTCGTTCCTCCGTGAATCCGCAGGCGCCCCGCCTCCGGAGAGAGATTCGGCCTCAGACTGCTGTCCCGGTCATTACCCGGGCCCGGCAGGCGTGTTTCGCGCCGCCTCTTAGCGTCGGTACAGCTCACTCACAGGGTCGCACCATGCCGTCGTACCTGTCGCGCGCCCTCTGGGCTTGGTCCAGATCATCGTAGGGGCCGAGATAGACGCGGCTCAGACCATCGCCCCCGGCACGCACGACGACCCCCAGTCCGCGCTCGCGGAAGCTCCGGGCAACCTCCTCGGCGTTCCTCGGGTCCGCGAACGCCCCGACCTGCACCATGCTGCAGGACAGCATGGCCGACATCTGGACGACGGAGATCCGCACTCTGGCGGTTCCGGGGCCGAGCATGCCGATTTCCCGGGCGGCGGCCATCGACAGATCGATGATGCGGTCGTCCACGAAGGGGCCGCGGTCATTGATTCGCACTTCGGTCCGCCGACCGGTATCCAGGCTCTCCACCCGGACCCGGGTCCCGAACGGCAGTCGCTTGTGCGCCGCGGTCAGCTCCTCCATGTCATAGACTTCACCGGAGGCCGTTCTCTTCCCGTCGAATCCCGGTCCGTACCACGACGCGTATCCGGTCTCCGACCAGTTCTTGCTCACGCTCGTCATCGGCGGAGGCGTGGTGCCGCCGCAGGCGGCGATGAGCAGGGAAGCGGCGACCGGCAGCGGCCGGATGAAGCGGGAGAGTCGCATGATCGTCAAGTTACGCCCTCGAGGCTCTCGATGGGAGTCGCGCCGCGCTCTCGGGGGGACCCTGCCGATTGCGGAGGTCCTCTCCTTGCACCACGATGAGGGGAGATGCACGGACATGCGGCGCACGATGCGCCGTACCTTTCCCGGCAACGGAGACCGGCCATGAAGGACACCGAATACGGCATGCACCGAACCCTGCGGGGCGTAGGCCTGGATGAAGCCCTCGATAGCGTCACCACGGCGCTGAAGAACGAAGGCTTCGGCGTGTTGACCCGCATCGACGTGGCAGACACGCTGAAGACGAAGATCGGGGTGGACTTCAGGCCGTACGTGATCCTCGGGGCCTGTAACCCGATGCTGGCCAGCAAGGCTCTCGAGATCGATGACAACATCGGGCTGATGTTGCCGTGCAACGTGGTGGTCGCGGCCACAGAGGGCGGCACGGAGGTCTCCTTCATCCGTCCCCGCGCGATGATGGGGATCGCGGACGCCCCCGGGATCCGAGAAGTGGCCGACGAAGCCCAGGCGAGGCTCGAGAGGGCCCTGGAAGCGATCGGGCGTCATTCCGGGGTCACCACGACGTAGGCGGCGCCGAGCGTATAGGCCCCCGCGACGGTAGACCACAGGATCGATCCCGTCTCCAGGTCGACGGCAACGGCACGGCCCATCGTCCGGGGTGTCCCCTCGCAGGACACGAAAGCGCGCCGGCCAGAGGCATCCAGCGCCAGGCCGTGCGGATGCTCGACCTCCAGCGGAATCCGCGCAGCCTCACTCGTCGACCGCGTGTCGATCACCGAGAGCGAGGCGTCGCCCCGGTTGGCGACGACGAGAGTCCGGCCGTCTGGGCTGAGGGCGATCTGGGCCGGGCCCTCGCCGGTCTCCACCGTTGCCACGATCTCGCCGTCCGGGTGATAGGCCCGGACGGATGCGGCGAGGTGAAGTCCGGCCCAGATCGTCGCCCCGTCGGAAGACCAGGCCAGGTTCAGGGGCTTCAAGGCCGGCTGACCCGGGGGACCGGCCTCGGGTCCGGCGGCGAACCGGGACCGCACCTCCAGGCTCACGGCATCCATTATCACGATCTCGTCGCCCAGGCTGCAGGCTATCGCCACGTTCCGTCCCGTCGGATCCACCGCCGCGTGGTGCGGACCGGCGCACACGACGGGAGCTGCGACAACGGACATGTCCGCGAGATCCACGACGGATACGCGGCCCGGCACGCCGGGCTGCGTCCGGTCGTAGTCCGGGATGAAGGCACGCTCACCGTCCGGAGTGATTCCGATCCGGGCCGCCCCCGCGGCCGGCAGGGTGACTCGACCGACGAGCCGGTCGCCCGCCAGCTCGTACTTCCACAGAGTCGGCTCCCCGTGCGTCACCGTCACGTACCAGTGCTCGGCGTCCGGGCTGACGACTACGGCGTGCGGCTCGTCGATCTCGTCCCGCCTGCGCTCGACGGGAATGCGACCTGTGATCGACCCATCCGCCGGGTCGATCCGGATCACCTCGTCGGTGAACCCGGAGGTCACGTACAGGCGCTCCTCGCGGAGGGATGCGCTTGGGTCGGAGCCGCGCGGCGGCCGTTCATCTCCCGTGCAGGAGACGGCCGCCGGGCCCAGGAACGCGATCGCGGACGCGAGCCGCGCCAGGCGCCTCAGAACGTCGGGCGAAGGACCCACAGCCCGCTGTTCATGTCCGAAACGAAGACTCGCCCCGCGTGGGCCTGCGGAGCCCACGTGCATGTTCCGGCCGACGCCAGGCAGACGCCGCCCAGATCGTACTGGATGCCGGTGACCTGCCTTGCCTGCTTGTCCAGCTCGCCCAGCAGGCGGCCGGAGACGTCCACGGCGTGCAAGCCGTTCTCGTACCAGGAGAAGTAGGCGATCCCGGCTGTCTCGTCGATCCAGAAATTGTGTGGCGCGGCCCCGGCCAGCGTGAAGCTGGCGACCTGGCGCGGCGTCGTCAGCTCGCTCACGTCCACGACCAGCACCCGCCCGGGCACCCCGATTTCATCGCCGAGGAAGACGTAGCCGGCTTCGGGCCAGTACCACGCGTTGTGCACCTGATAGCCCGGAATGACGATCCGGCTGACCTCCACGGGCTGACCCGGCGTCCCGCCGGCGATCCCGTTGCCCACGTCCAGGATGATCAGGCCGGCGGCCCAGTGAGACAGGAAGGCCAGCCCGTCGCGGACGTAGACGTCGTGCAGGAAGCTGCCGCCCCCGTAGAACGACCCCACGATCTGCGGGTTCGCCGGATCCGACACGTCCAGGACGCGCAGGCCGGCCGTCGCCACCGAGCCGTCGACCACCAGATAGGCGTAGTCACCGTCGATCCACACGTTGTGCACGCCTGAGGCCAGATCCGGAGCGGTGAACCGGGTGATCACCGTCGGATGCCGGGGATCCGAAAGGTCGAGCAAGGTCACTCCGTTCAAACCATCCGTGGATGACTCGTGCGTGATGATCGCCAGATCGCCGCTGTCCCTGACCTTGACGTCGTTCACGACCCGGGCGTCCACGATGACCGAGTCCGTAAGGACGGGAGCGTCTGGCGTCGAGATATCCCATACGAACAGCGCGTTTCCGCACTTGCCGCCCGCGACGTTCCGGCAGCCCCACGTGCCGGTGAACGCCACATCTCCGTACTCCCAGTGATCGGAGGTGTAGCGCGACTCGATCGGCTCGTTCCATTCGACTTCGAAGCTGCCGGAAGGAGCGCCGCGGCTCGTCACCTGGACATCGACCGTGTCCGCGACCGTCCCGGCTTCCGCGATGATGCTCGCCGTGCCCACGCTGTAACCGACGAAGTCGCCGTCCGCGGTGACGAGGCCGGCGAAGCCGGGCTCCACTCGCCACGCGATGGAGGCGTCCTGAATCGACTCTCCCTGATCGCCGGTGGCCGACACGACATAGCTCAGAACTTCCCCCTGCCTCGCCTGTGACGGGCCGCCGATCTCCAGCGCGGTGACCACCGGCCCGTCGCCCGCGACGACCGAGAAGGAGGTTCCGAGCGTCGCCGCGGTCTGGCCTGCGATACGCGCTTCCAGCGCGACGAGATACTCACCCGCGCCGACCGTTCCGGGCACATTCAGAGTAAGGGTCAACGTCCGGGTCGCCCCTGCGCCCAGCGTGGCCAGCTCGAGGGGGCTGACCGACAGGCTGGCGCCCGGAACGGCGTTCCCGGCACCGTCCTTCACTTCCAGCGCCGCGAGTCCGACCGGCCCGACCGCCATTTCCCCCGCGTTCCTCAGATCGACCGACTGGTTGCGCGCCTCGCCGAAACTCACGGACGCCGGAGAGAACACAAGCTGAATCACTGGCGCGGCGGGATCCTCCGACGGGCTCGAATCGCCGCAGCCCGAGAGGCCGGAGGCGGCGACCAGCACGATCAGACTCGAGGCGGCACGGGCGATCATCGTCACGTCCACTCCTCTGCGCGAGGTTCCGATCGGGTCCGCGGAGTCGCCGAGGGTGCGAAGCCGATCGAGATAACTAACCAGTCACGAGGCCATCGTTCCCGCGAGACGCTCCGGAGGTTTGCCGGTGTCCGGCTCCCAACGTAGCATTGATCGCCTGTCCGGGGCCTCCGGCCATCAGAGAGGAACGTGTATGCCGCACGATATGTTACGCGGGGCGCGAGGAACGCGGCACCGGTGGAGTGGACGAATCGGGATGCTCGCGGGCCTCGTGACGGCCATCACGGGACTGGCGTGGGCTTCCGTCCATACCAGGCTCGAGTCGTCCGTCCCCTCCGCGGACGAAGTGCTGAGCACCCCGCCGGAGCGCTTCGAGCTCAGGTTCAGCGAACCCGTGAACGTGGCCCTCAGTGAGTTCCTGCTGATTTCGCCGGCCGGCGATTCGATGGCGGTCGCCCTCGATGCGGAGGGAGACGACCGAATCCTGGTCGGTGACGTTCCGCTGCTCGAGAACGGCCGGTACGGCGTCCGGTGGAGGACGGTATCGGCCGACGGACACCCTGTTTCCGGGGAGTTCGGTTTCACTCTGTCGGTCGCGGCGGCGGAGTCGCGGGTCCCGGCGAATTCAGCCGCCGACTCGGGAGCCGCGGAGGCAGAGGACATAACGCCGACCGACAGCGCGTCGATCGTCGCGGGCCGGGATCG
>CANPVW010000302.1 GCA_947581745.1 Candidatus Benthicola azotiphorus | reverse complement strand
CCTTTATCCTGAACCGGAACACCGGAATCCCGAATTCGACGTATCCGCCGGACTTCCGTCGCGTGCCAAGATCGAAAGTCTGAAAACGATCGCGGGAACTCTGCACGCCAACGGTCGCGCTGTACTGCGATCCGAACAGCTCCGGGTCCGTGTAGCTGATATCGATGTCCTGAGTCCGTGCTCCGAACAACCATCGGAAATGGCCGATCTTGGCCTGTCCGAATAGGTTGGGCTGGTCGTAGCCTATGAATCCGGCGAGTCCGGTGACGGCGGCAGCGGACATTCCGAAGTTGACGTTCCCGGTCTGCTTCTCCTTCACCCGATACACGATGTCGATGTCGCCGTCTTCGCGCGGGTTGATCTGAATCGCCTCATCGGGCGGCAGCGTCTCGAAGAAGCCCAGAGACTGGATGTTCCGGACGCTCTGGATCAGGCGCTGCTGCGAGTAGATGTCCCCCGGAAGGGTGAGGAGGATCTTCCGGATGACCCGATCGTGAGTGTAGTCGTTGCCTACGATGGTGACGGTCCGGATGTAGGCCGGATTCCGCTCGATGATCCTCAGGCTCACATCGACCGTGGGCTGGGAACCCGGTGTCTCCGGCGGATTACGCGCCACGTCGGGGATGACCTGAACCTGAAGGTACCCGGCGTCCCGATACAGATCAGCGATGTCCATCGAGGCCTTCGAGAAGGCCGTCGCGTCAAACGGTGGGAGCTCCCCGGCCGCGAGCTTCTCCGGGTCCAGATCCCCGTCCCTGACCGGTGGATAGTACTCCCCGAGCTGCGATGCGGGGAATCGCCGATTCCCTTCGATCTCGAACGACCTGACCAGGTACTGCGGTCCTTCCCTGACTCGGATGAGGATTCGTCCTTTGCCCGTCAGCGTGTCAACCACGACGGTGTCGCCAAGGACCTCCATGTCGATGTAGCCTCGCTCGCCATACAGGTCCGGGATGTGGTCCGTCAGGTCCGTCCGATATTCATCGCGATGCAGCTCGCCGGGCTGGTACCAGAAGAAGCCCTCCTCGACCGTGCTCATCGAGCCCCGAATGTCGGAATCTGTGAGCGCTTCGTTGCCGTCGATCTCCACTCTGGCGAGCGCCAGCCGCGGGCCTTCGTTCACCCGGAAGATGAGCTGCAGCTGATCGAGTCCGCTTGGGTCCGGAGCGAGGGCCGTGTCCACGGTCGCCTGTGGAAATCCTTCCTGGCCCAGCATCTTCAGGATCATCGCCTCCGCCCGGACCACTTTGGCCGGATCCAGAGCGCCACCGCCGATCAGTCCGACCGTATCGGTGACCGTGCCCTCGTTGGCGTGTTCCAGGCCCTCGAATCGATAGGAACCGACGACCGGGCGTTCCACTACGTCGATGTAGAATATGGCGGGGCTGTAGGGAGTCACCTGGACGCGCACATCCGAGAATTCCCCTGTGGCGAACAGACTCTGAATGGCCTCCTGGATGAGCGGTCCGTTGACGACCTCTCCAACGCGGATCTGGGCGAGACGCTGGATTCCCTCGGCGGAATAGCGGGAGTGCCCCCGCACGACGATGCTGTCGACGGTGACCGAGAGGGGCTCTTCCTGTCCCCACAATGGAGCGACCCTCGCCGTGGAAAGAGCGGCGAGGGCCACCAGTCCGACTGCGATTCGACTATGTTTCACGTGGCGGATGTATGCGATGCCGCCCGGAAGACCAGGGATTCTGAGTCCTTCGCCAGCTCCACGACGATCTCGTCTCCCGGCGCGAACTCGGCCATCAGGATTTTCTCGGACAGTGTGTCCTCTATGTGCCTCTGGATTGTGCGCTTGAGGGGCCGCGCACCGAATTTGGTATCATATCCGCGATCCACCAGAAAGTCCACGGCCTCACTTGACAGCGTGAGCGTCAGCTCTTCGTCCGCAAGGCGACGCTGCACCTCGCGGAGCATGATGTGCACGATCTCGCCGATCTGCTCCTTCGAGAGCGGATGGAAGACTATGACTTCGTCCAGTCGATTCAAGAACTCCGGCGTGAATGTCCGGTCAACTTCGTCCCTGACCTTCTGGGCCATCCGATCGTACTGAACCTCGGTCTCAGGGCTTTCAAAGCCGAGGCTGGAGGTGGTCGCGATCTCCCTCGCCCCCACGTTGGAGGTCATGATGAGCACGGTGTTCTTGAAGTCGATCACCCGCCCGTAGTTGTCCGTGAGGCGGCCCTCATCCAGGACCTGGAGGAGAATATTGAACACGTCCGGGTGTGCCTTCTCAATCTCGTCGAGGAGCACCACGGCGTACGGGCGCCTGCGCACGGCCTTCGTGAGTGCCCCACTGTCCTCGTATCCCACGTAACCCGGGGGCGCACCGATCAGGCGGCTCACCGAGAACTTCTCCATGTACTCGGACATGTCGACCCGGATCAACGCTTGCTCGTCGGCGAACAGGAACCGCGCGAGCTGGCGTGCCAGCTCCGTCTTGCCAACCCCCGTGGGACCGCAGAACACGAAAGAGCCGATCGGCCGATCCGGGTCCTTGAGTCCGGCCCTGGTTCGTCGGATCGCCCGGCTGATCGCCTGGATCGCTTCGTGCTGGCCGACCACGCTCTCGTGGAGCTCCTCTTCCATGCGCAGAAGTCGCTGCGTTTCTTCCTCGCGCAGGCGGCTGACCGGGATCCCCGTCCACCGCGAAACGATGAACGCTATCTCCTCCTCCGTCACGATCGGCCTCATCTCGCGCTGCTGCTTCTCCCATTCGTCCTTCGTCCGGCGAATTTCCGCGAGCAGCTCCTTCTCTCGATCGCGCAGCATGGCGGCGCGCTCGAAATCCTGATCCCGGATCGCCTCGTCCTTCCGACCCGCGAGCTCTTCCATCTCCGCCTGGAGCTTCTGCACTTCCGGTGGCGGCACCTGCGCACCGAGGCGTGACCGGGCTCCAGCTTCGTCGATCACGTCGATCGCCTTGTCGGGCAGGAACCTGTCCGTGATGTAACGATCCGCCAGTTTCGCAGCCGCCTCCAGAGACGTATCGGGCACGGTGACGTTGTGGTGATCTTCGTAATGCTTCCTCAGCCCCTTGAGTATCTCCAGCGTCTCTTCCACCGAGGGGGCTTCCACGATCACGGTCTGGAACCTTCGCTCCAGGGCGCCGTCCTTCTCGATGTGCTTGCGGTACTCGTTCAGGGTCGAAGCTCCGACGCACTGGAGCTCGCCTCTGGCCAGAGCCGGCTTCAGCATGTTGGAGGCGTCGATCGCCCCTTCGGCCGCCCCGGCTCCGACGAGCGTGTGCAGCTCGTCGATGAACAGGATGATCCCGTCGTTCTGCGAGATCTCGTTCACTATGGCCTTGAGCCGCTCCTCGAATTGTCCTCGGTACTTGGTTCCGGCTATGACCGCCGCCATGTCCAGAGCCAGGACCCGATGATCCTTCAGGCTATCAGGTATGTCGCCCCGGTCGATCTTCTGCGCCAGGCCCTCGACGATGGCCGTCTTGCCGACGCCGGGCTCGCCAATGAGCACTGGATTGTTCTTCTTGCGCCGCGACAGGACTTCCATCACGCGCTCGATCTCGGCCTGGCGCCCGATCGTCGGGTCGAGCGCGCCCTCGTGCGCCAGCTCAGTGAGGTCGCGGCAAAAATGATCGAGAGCGGGGGTCTTCGACTTGGACTCGCCCCGCGGAGTAGAGGGAGCCGGAGCGGAACCGGGTTCCGCGACGGGTCCCTCGCTCCCGAGGAGCTTCAGCATCTCCGCACGGGCCTCTTCGAGTCCGATCCCGAGTTCGCCCAGAACCTTGGCCGCGAGCCCCTTCTCCTCGCGAAGGAGGCCGAGTAGGAGATGCTCGGTCCCCACGTAGCTGTGATTCAGTTCTCGGGCCTCGGCCATCGCGTACTCGAGCACCTTCTTGGCGCGGGTCGTATAGGGGAGCTCGCCGATCGACGCGGAAGCCTTTCCCGGACGCACGTTCTCTTCGACCAGGCGCAGCAGTTCGTCCAGGTCAGCTGCCAGATTTCGCAGTACTTCGGCGGCGACTCCGTCGCCTTCGCGGATGAGGCCGAGCAGGATGTGCTCCGTCCCCACATAGTCATGCTGCAGGCGCACTGCCTCCTCGCGCGCCATCGCCAGCACCTTCCTCACTCGGTCGGTGAAGTTGTAATTCATCAACCCCCCGTGGGCGGTCCATCGGCCGCCCTCGCATCGCTGGATCCTTCTGCGGGAGGCCGGCCCGCCTCCCGCTCGTCTCTGGCTAGCTTATCCCGAACAAAGGTCGCGCGACAGACATCCGCGTCGTGCTCGTTCAGCTTTCCACCCGCCGCGCGCTCGAGATGCGCGTGCT